>JANXYG010000002.1 GCA_025350245.1 Betaproteobacteria bacterium | reverse complement strand
GCTGCCATCATCCAGCGCAAGGAACTCAGCCCCGAACTCACCTCCACGGTGTTCTGGATGAACGTGGCGCTGGGCACGGCGCTGGGGCTGGCGTTGTGCCTGGGCGGCGGCGCGCTGGGAAGTTTTTTTCGCGAACCGAAGCTGCCCGGCGTGTTGCTGGTGCTCGCCGCCATGTTTCCGCTGAGCAGCCTCACGACCGTGCACCAGGCCATCATCGAACGGCGTTCGGGCTTCAAGACGTTGGCGATGCTGGAGGTGACGAACCAGGTGGCGGGGCTGCTGCTGGCGATCGGCGCGGCGCTGGCGGGCGCCGGCGTCTACAGCCTGGCCGTGCCCACGATCACGGCCACCGTGATCAGCAGCATATGGCTGTGGAAGGCATCGGGCTGGCATCCGTCGTGGCGCTGGAGCACGCCCGAGTTCAAGGGCATCTGGAGTTTCAGCGGCAACCTGACCGCATTCCAGTTCGTGCTCTATTTTGCCCGCAACGCCGACAGCATGATCATCGGCCGAATGCTGGGTTCCGCGCCGCTCGGCATCTATTCGATGGCCTACAAGCTCATGCTGTTCCCGGTGCAGAACCTCACCTGGGTGGTGGGCCGGGTGCTGATGCCGCGCATGAGCCAGTTGCAGGACGACCCGGAACGCATTCGCGAGCTTTACTTCAAGGCGCTCGGTGCGGTGGTCATGCTCAGTGCCCCGGCCATGGCCGGCCTGTGGGCGCTGCGCGAGCCGTTCGTCGCGCTGGCGTTCGGGCCGCGGTGGGTCGAGGTGCCCGAGCTGGTGGCCTGGCTTGCGCCCGTGGGGTTGCTGCAATCCATGACCAGCACGGTGGGCACGGTGTACTTGGCGGCGGGGCGCACCCGCACCCTGTTTCGTCTGGGCCTTGCCAACACGGCGGTGATCATGATCGGATTCGTGGTCGGCGCACAACTGGGTCTCGTGTATGTGGCGATCGGCTACGCGCTGGCGCATGTCGTCATCGGCATACAGCTTGCATTGGTTACCGGTCGACTGCTCGGTGCGACCTTCGGCCAGCTTTGGTCGGCCGTCCGGGCGCCGCTCGTGTCGGCATTGCTGATGGCGATCACGATGGTCATCCTGGTGTCGCTCGCGGCGCCGCTGCGCCTGCCGCCCCTGCTCGAATGCGCGGCGATCGGCTCGGTCGGATTGGCTCTCTACGTGCTGTCGCTCGAGCTCATCTTCGGACAGGCGCTGCAACCGGCGCTGGCATTCGTCCGATCGAGGGCGTGATTCCACGGATGCATCCAGATGCGATACCTCGCAACACCCGATCCGACGCGAGCGCTTGTCTGACCGCGGTCCGCGACCGGGCGACACTGCATTCCACCTTGCCACCACAGGCCGACAAGACATGACGCTACCCATGGAAACGACGTTGGTGAACTTCACCTACGAAGGCAAGGCAATCGCCTTCGAGTCGGTGCACGCACAGGACCACATCCTCCGGGCGATGCGGGAGTCCGGCACGTTCTACGAGCGCGATGTCCTCGAGCGTGTGCGTGAAGTGCTGGCGCGGGCAGGCAGGAACGGCACCGCTCTGGATGTGGGCTCGTTCATCGGCACGCACTCGCTTTTCTTCGCCCGGTTCTGCGGCCTCAAACGCGTACTCGCGTTCGAAGCGAATCCGAACACCTTCCCGACCCTGGAGAAGAACATCAGCGCCAATGGCCTGGCCGGAACCGTCCTGCCGACGAACCGGGCCCTGGGATCGCACCCCGGCAATGCTCGCATCATCGATGGCACGGTGGGCAACGCCGGCTCGACGCAGGTGCAGTTCGGCGGCGAAGGCGGCACGCCGGTGTCGACGATCGACCTCGAAGCGCAGAACGCCGGCGTCGGCGAGATCAGCCTGATCAAGATCGATGTGGAGGGCGCCGAACTGGAGGTGCTGGCCGGTGGTGTCACCGTCATCGCCAGGCAGCGTCCGGTGCTCTGTATCGAGGTTCACACCACCGAGCATCTGCGTCAGGTGTTGCACGTGCTCGACGGATCACGCTATTGGATCGTGGACTGCCTGGGCTGGTCGCCCACCTACATCATCGAACCCACCGACGCCAACGCATTGCGTCGGTCGCTGGTCAATCGCGTGTGGGTCTGGAGAACCCGGTTTCCGGAAGCGTCGGCGCGGGCCAGGGGGCTCTTGCGCCGGCTCGGGCAGGTGCTGAGCGCGGGCTGGTGGGATCTGCCCGTGGCAAAGGCCTGACAACCCCGTTGGCTGCGAGCGCATGGCGTGGATTTTGCCATCACTTTTTTCGCTTTCGACCGTAGTCACCGACCAATGATCCGCCCGGCAGGTGGTACCGCACTTTCAACATCATCCAACTGCAACGAAACCTAATGATCACGACCGAGCTGGATTCCGTGGCGGCGCCCGCCATCAGGCCGACCGCCGTCGGCGGCGACTTCGTCTCGATCCGCGGCGTGCGCATCGACCTGACGACGCTGCTCAACGAAGAACTGCTTCAGCCTGACGGCATCGAGGACATGAAGCGGCGCTTCCTGGAGGCCAAGCCGTATCCGCACCTGGTGATCGAAGGGCTGTTCAATCCGACCCTGCTCGAGTTGATCCATGCCGAGTTCGACATGCTCGATCCGCAGCAATGGCGGGCCTTCAAGGACGCGCAGCACAACTTCGGCCGGGTTCGCGAAGGTGCCCGATGGGGGCCGGCGTCGCAGTTGTATTTCAACCTGGTCAACTCGGGGCTGTTCGTGAACGTGCTCAGCGCCATCACGGGCGTCGACGCGCTGATCAGCGACCCTTATCTGGCCGGTGGCGGCCTCCACGAGACCAAGGCCGGCGGCAAGTTCGAGATGCACACCGACTTCAACAAGCATATCCGCACCATGCTCGACCACGAGCTGATCCTGCTCACCTATCTCAACAAGGACTGGGAACCGGCCTACCAGGGGGCGCTGGAGCTTTGGGACATCGACACCCGGCAGTGCGTGCAGTCCGTCCTGCCCACGTTCGGCCGTACCATCCTGATCAAGCACAGCGGGCGCAGCCTGCACGGGCACCCGCACCCGCTCACGCCGCCCCCCGGCCGCACCCGCCGATCGGTGGCCAGCTCGTATTACACCAACCGGCACCCGAACGATTTCTCGGTCGGGCGGCACCCATCGAAGTTTCTGCCGCCGGATCGCACCAGTCTGGCTGCCCGCCTCAAGCTAGGCATCTGGTATGTCACCCCCCCGCTCGTTTGGCACACGCTGAAGTCGCTGGTCAAGGGCGGCGGCAAGACGGGGAAGTACTGATCCGGCGACGCTCACCCCATAGTGCGCAGCGCTACGCCTTCGCTCTCGGGCGGTTCGTGTTCACGCTCTTGATGGCCAACGGCGATCTGAACAGCATCGTGCCAGCCAGCAAACCGCCGACGATGTTCACGCTGCCCGATGGCTCCCAAGACCATCACCAAACTCGATCATTGGTCCATCAAATTGGGTGAT
>JANXYG010000121.1 GCA_025350245.1 Betaproteobacteria bacterium | reverse complement strand
CCGAGGGGTTGCGCGTTGTAACTCGCCGGACGGTAGTCGCCGTTCATCCACCAAGAGGAATTTCCATGCGCAAATTTGCCGCACTGCTCGTTGCAACCGCCTTTGCCGGCACCACGATGGTCGCGTTCGCGGCCGATGAAGCCAAGCCCATGGACAAGCCCGCCGACAAGCCGGTCATGGAGAAGAAGGCTCACAAAGCCAAGAAGGAAGCCCCCGCGAAGGCAGCTCCTGCCGCCGCCCCGGCTGCTGAAAAGAAGTAAGGTCCTACGGGCGCCACGGTGCAGGGGCCAGCCCCTGTGCCGCAGCGCCTTCCCCGTTGCAAGGGTTCTCAGGACGCAGCCAGCAGGCGAGCACCCCGTCCGGGAAGCGAACGCAAGTACTCCTGAATTCCCGGCCCTACCCCCCGGCCCTACCCCCGGCTTTACCCCAGTAGCCCGCCAACCAGCGGAAATCCGACCTTCAGGATCGCCTGACTCGGCAGCCCCCACCAGCGCTCCAGCGCAGTGGCATACACGCTCCTGAAGTCGATCGCGAAGCCCGGATTGCCCGTGGCATCGAGTCGATCCGGCTTCGGCGCAGCGCCATACCAACCGCCACCGACAGCCCCGCCGCGAGTTCGCCGAGCAAACGCTCCTGGGTCGGCGGCAAACGAGCGCGGTGGCGGCGCCTGGCAAAGGCGCGGGCGCGGGCGACCGCCGGTTCGCGGCCGTTGACCCGCCACTGACGCATAATTTGCCATCCTATCCGGAGAAACCCATGAGTGAAGCCAGCGGCGCCCGCATCCTGGTGGTGGACGACGACCGCCGCCTGCGTGACCTGCTGCATCAGTATCTGACCGCGCAGGGCTTCATCGTTCAGTCGGTGCCGGACGGCCCGGCCATGGATCGTGCGCTGGGCCGCGAAGGCGCGGACCTGCTGGTGCTCGACCTGATGCTGCCGGGCGAGGATGGCATGCACATCTGCCATCGCCTGCGCGCCAACGGCAATCGCACACCCATCATCATGCTCACGGCCAAGGGCAACGACGCCGATCGCATCGCCGGCCTCGACACCGGCGCCGACGACTACCTGTCGAAGCCGTTCAATCCGCGCGAGCTGGTGAGCCGCATCAATGCGGTGCTGCGCCGTGGCAAAGGCAACGCGCCGCCCGGCGCCCCGATCGGCAACGATGCCTCGATCGTGTTCGGCCCCTTCGAGCTCGATCTCGCCACCCGCCGCCTGACCCGTGGCGAAGAGGCGATCAGTCTGACCACGGGCGAGTTCGCGCTGCTCAAGGCGCTGGTAAGCCATGCCGGCACGCCGCTCACGCGCGAACGATTGATGGAGCTCGCCCGCGGCCGCGAGTACGGCCTGCTCGACCGCACCATCGATGTCCAGGTGTCGCGCCTGCGCAAGCTGATCGAAGACGATCCGGCCCACCCACGCTATCTGCAGACGGTGTGGGGCTTCGGCTACGTGTTCGTGATCGAGAAGGCATGAACCTTTCGTCCGGCAGCCCGAAGGAAGGTTCGCTCCCGCTGGCGGGACAGCGCGCAGCGCGAAGGGTGGCAACAACATGAGTCTCCTGCCGCGTTCACTGCTGGCGCGATCGGTGTTGCTGATCGCCGCGATCCTGATCGTGAGCCAGATCGCGTGGATTCAGTTCTACCGCCTGAGCAGTGCCCGCTCGCAGTCCGAGCAACTGGCGTCGAACATCGCCAACGTGCTCAACACGGTCAGTATCGCACTCGAAACCATGCCGGCCGCGGCCCGTCGCAAGTTCAGCGAGAAGCTGCCGGCGATGCAGAACATCCGCCTGTTGCCGGCCACCTCGCTCGACGTCGACGAACTCGCCACGCCGTCGCCCCTGCTGGCCGCCGTCGCCACCGAACTCAAGCGCCGCAGCGGCGGCACCACCCAGGCGCTGGCGGTGCTGGAAGACACCGACCACTCGATGTGGATCAAGATCAAGGTCAAGCAGCAGGCTTATTGGGTGGTGTTTCCGCCCGACGCCTTCGGACTGCGCTCGGCCGCCGCGTGGGTCGGCTGGAGTCTGGTCACGCTGGCGCTGGCGCTCGCCGGCGGATTCGCCCTGATGTTGCGGGTCAACCGGCCGCTGCGAGCGCTGGCGCGCGCAGCGGCCGATATCGCCGCGGGCAAGACACCACCGGCACTGCCCGAGAAAGGCCCGTCCGAGATCCGTACCCTGTCGCAAGCTTTCAACCGCATGAGCACGGCGCTGCAGGCCCAGGAGAACAACCGGGCGGTGCTGCTTGCCGGCGTGTCGCACGATCTGCGCACCCCGCTGTCGCGCCTGCGACTGGCCCAGGAATTGAGCCGGTCGCAACTACCCGACTTCGTCAACGCCAGCATGGTTTCCGACATCGAGGAGATGGACGTCATCATCGATCAGTTTCTCGATTTCGCGCGCGACGGCACCAACGAAGCCGTCAACCCGCACGCCGACCTGAACGCGCTGATCGAGGTGCTGGCCCAGCGCTACGAGAAACGCGGCGAACCGGTCACGGCGCGCTTCGAGCGTCTGCCAGCGTTGCGCCTGCGACCGCTGGCGGTGCAGCGGATGGTCAGCAACCTGGTCGACAATGCCTTGCGCTACGGCAGTGGCCCGATCGAGATCGAGACCCAGCGGACCAGCGATGGCGTGGTATTGCGGGTGCTGGATCGCGGCCCCGGCATTCCGCCCGAGGAGGTCGGGAGAGTGATGCAGCCGTTCACCCGGCTCGACGACGCGCGCACCGATTCGTCGGGCGCCGGCCTGGGCCTGGCGATTGTCGATCGGGTAGCGCGCATGCATGGCGGCAAGGTGGAACTGATCCCGCGCCCGGGCGGCGGCCTCGAAGCGCGGGTCGAACTGCCGGCCACACCACCGCAGGGTGTGGCGCCGCCGGCCTATGCGGCGGTGACGCGTTCGCGAAACGCGAGCGACACCGAGTTCAGGCAGTAGCGCAGGCCGCCGGGGCGCGGGCCATCGTCGAACACATGGCCGAGATGCGCGTCGCAACGGGCGCACACGACTTCAGTGCGGATCATCCCGTGGCTGGTGTCGGTGTGCGAGATGACGTTGGCGTCCGACACCGGCTTGAAGAAGCTGGGCCAGCCGGTGCCGGATTCGAACTTGGTACCCGAATCGAACAGCGGCAGATCGCAACATACGCAGTGGTAGACGCCGGTGAGATGGTTGTCCCAGAACGCGCCGCAGAACGGCTGCTCGGTGCCGGCCCGGCGAGTCACCTGGAACTGCTCCGGTGTCAGCGCCTCACGCCACTGCGCTTCCGATTTGACGATTTTTTCCATGCTTTTCTCTCTCCCTGACAACGACCGGCGGCTGCCGACGTTCTGACCCGGCGCCAGCGCCCCGGGTTCGGGCCGGTTGCTGATTCTATTCACGGCCGAAGCGCGCCGGGATGACCTGGCGCACGACCGCCGCGATAGCCTCGGCGGCAATGCCCTCGCCGCGGCCGGTGAAGCCCAGGCGCTCAGTGGTCTTGGCCTTGACGTTGACCTGGTCGCTGCCGACACCGAGGTCGGCGGCCACGTTGGCCACCATGGCCGGTATGTGCGGTGCCATGCGCGGCGCCTGGGCAATGATGGTGGCGTCGACATTGACGATGGCGAAGCCGGCGGCGGCGAGCATCGCGCCGGTCTCACGTAACAGCACCCGGCTGTCGATATCCTTCCAGCGCGGATCGGTATCGGCGAAATGCCGGCCGATGTCGCCCAGCGCGGCAGCACCGAGCAGCGCGTCGATGATGGCATGCAGCAGCACGTCGGCATCGGAGTGCCCGAGCAGACCGGTCGGATGCGGAATGGTGACGCCACCGATGATCAACGGGCGCCCCGCCACCAGGGCATGGACATCGAATCCCTGCCCGACTCTCACGCGCCCGGCTCGCTCGGCACTTTCGGCGCTTCGTGTGCGTAGGAGCGCAGGATCAGCTCGGCCAGTTGCAGATCGCTCGGGTACGTGACCTTCAGGTTGGTCACGTCGCTTTCCACCAGATAAGGCTCGTGGCCGGATTGCTCCATTGCCGAGGCTTCATCGGTCACCGTGCCCAGATTGGCCCGCTCGAGCGCCATTCGCAGCAGCCGGTAGCGGAACATCTGCGGGGTCTGCGCCTGCCACAGTGCGCTTCGGTCGACGGTGGCCGAGACCCGCCGCGTCTCGGCGGCCGACTTGATGGTGTCGGCCACGGGCAGCGCCAGCAGGCCGCCGACATCGTCGTTGACGACACTATCGATGAGGCGATCGAGTAGCTTGCGGGTGAGACAGGGCCGCGCCGCGTCGTGCACCAGGATCCAGTCGTGGCCGTGGACCTGCGATTCGATGGCGCGCAGGCCGTTCAGCACGGTTTCGGCCCGGGTGGTCCCGCCGATGCGAAGCGCCGTGAGTCGCGTACCGAACCGCCCCCAGTCGAACTGGTCGAAGTGCGCGTCCGACGGCGACAGCACCACGAAGATCGACGCGATGCGGTGGTTCTCGGCCATTGCCAGCACCGGGTAGAACAGCAGCGGCTGGCCCGCCACCGGCAGGTATTGCTTGGGGGTGGATTCGCCGATACGCGAGCCGGTGCCCGATGCGGGGATCAGGGCAAACAGACGCGGTCTGGATTCTGGCTGACTCAAGATGGCGACATTATTGTCCGGCAACCGGACCGGCGGCAACGCGTACCACCGGCCGGACCGGTCCGGCGAGCCCCGGCCCGCCCTTATAATCCGCGCCTCGTTCGCCGGCACCGCCTCATGCTGCTCCCGCTTCACCCTCCTGCCGCCAACCAGCGCTCCCGCCTTTCCGCCCTCGCCGGCTCCGCCGATGCGCTCGCCCTCGCCGAGTTCACGGCAGCGCACCGTCCGCTGGTGGTGATCACCGCCACCGCGCTCGACGGCCAGCGCCTGCTCGATGAGATGCGCTGGTTCTCGCCCGGCCTCGATGTCCACCTGCTGCCCGACTGGGAGACCCTGCCCTACGACAGCTTCTCGCCGCACCAGGACCTGGTGTCCGAGCGCCTCGAAACGCTCTACCTGATGATGCAGAACGCGTGCGACGCCGTGATCGTGCCGGTCACCACGGCGCTGCTGCGCCTGCCGCCGCGCGAGTTCCTTGCCGCTTACACCTTCTTCCTGGCGCAGGGAGACAGGCTCGATCCCGACGGCTTCCGCCGTCAGCTCTCGATGGCCGGCTACACCCACGTCACGCAAGTGGTGGCGCCGGGCGAATACAGCTATCGCGGCGGGTTGATCGACCTGTTTCCCATGGGGTCGACGCTGCCTTACCGCATCGACCTGTTCGACAACGACATCGAATCGATCCGCACCTTCGATGTCGATACCCAGCGCAGCATCTACAAGGTCACGGAAGTGCGCCTGCTGCCGGCGCGCGAGTTTCCGATGGACGACGACGGCCGTACGCGTTTCCGGCAACGGTTTCGCGACGTGTTCGAGGGCGACCCGTCGAAGCGGCGGCTGTACAAGGACGTGAGCAATGGCATCGCGCCGGCCGGCATCGAGTATTACCTGCCGCTGTTCTTCGAACAGACCGCCATCCTCACCGACTACCTCGCCCCCGAGGCAACCATCGTGCTGCACGGCGACGTACCGGACGCCATCCGGTCGTTCTGGCGCGACACCCAATCACGCTACGATCTGCTGCGCGGCGACGCCAACCAGCCGCTGCTGCCGCCGAACGCGATCTATCTGCGCGAGGACGAATTCTTCGGCGCACTCAAGCCGCATGCGCGCATGGAGTTGCCGCGCGAACAAGTCGCCACCGATGAAGCGGCGGCGGTGTCGCTGCCGCTGGTTGCGGTCGACCGGCGCGCGGCCGATCCGCTCGGTGCCCTGAAACGCTTCCTCGGGCAATTCGATGGCCGCGTGCTGCTGATTGCCGAAAGCCTGGGCCGGCGCGAGACCATGTTCGAGTTCTTGCGCGAATACGGCGTCGAGGCCGGGCTGGTCGAGAATTTCGCCGGGTTCGCCGATGGAACCGAGCGGCTGGCGCTGTGCGTGGCGCCGCTGTATGAGGGCTTCGCGATATCGGGCGGGCAGGTTGCCCTGATCACCGAAACCGAACTGTATGCGACCGCCGCGCGCGGCCGCCGCGGGCGCGACAAGGAACGCCGCACCTCGGCCGAGAACGTCCTGCGCGATCTGTCCGAGGTCAAGATCGGCGATCCGGTCGTGCACGAGCAGCACGGCATCGGCCGCTACCTCGGCCTGATGAGCATGGACCTGGGCGAGGGCCCCACCGAGTTCCTCACGCTGGAGTACGACGGCGGCGACAAGCTCTATGTGCCGGTCTCGCAGCTGCAGCTGATCAGTCGCTATGCCGGCGTCGCGCCCGAGAACGCACCGCTGCACAAGCTCGGCAGCGGCGACTGGCAAAAGGCGCGCCGGCGCGCGGCGAAGCAGGTGCGCGACACCGCCGCCGAGTTGCTGCATCTGTATGCCCAGCGGGCCGCGCGCAAGGGTCACGCCTTCCAGTTGAAGCAGCACGACTACGAAGCGTTCTGCGCCGGCTTTCCATTCGAGGAAACGCCCGACCAGCGCGGCGCCATCGAGGCCGTCATCCACGACCTGCAATCGGGCCAGCCGATGGACCGGCTGATCTGTGGCGATGTCGGTTTCGGCAAGACCGAAGTCGCGTTGCGCGCGGCGTTCGTCGCGACCGCCGACGGCAAGCAGGTCGCGGTGCTGGTGCCCACCACCTTGCTGGCGGAGCAGCACTTCCAGAATTTCTCCGACCGCTTCGCCGACCAGCCGGTAAAGCTCGCCGAGCTGTCGCGCTTCCGTTCCGCCAAGGAGGCCGGCGCTGCGGTGAAGGGGCTCGAGACCGGCGACATCGACATCGTCATCGGCACCCACAAACTGTTGTCGGCGGAGGTGAAGTTCAAGAATCTCGGCCTGGTCATCATCGACGAGGAGCATCGCTTCGGGGTGCGCCAGAAAGAACGCTTCAAGCAACTGCGGGCCGAAGTCGACGTACTGACGCTCACCGCCACGCCGATCCCGCGCACGCTCGCGATGTCGCTCGAAGGCCTGCGCGAATTCTCGGTGATCGCCACCGCGCCGCAGAAGCGGCTGTCGATCAAGACCTTCGTGTCGCGCTTCTCCGACGGCCTGGTGCGCGAAGCCGTGTTGCGCGAGCTGAAACGCGGCGGCCAGGTGTATTTCCTGCACAACGAGGTCGAGACCATCGGCAACTGGGAGGCGAAGCTCAATGCCCTGCTACCCGAGGCGCGTATCAAGGTCGCGCACGGCCAGATGGGCGAGCGCGATCTCGAAAAGGCAATGCGCGATTTCTATGCGGCGCGCTTCAACGTGCTGTTGTGCACCACCATCATCGAGACCGGCATCGACATTCCCACCGCCAATACCATCATCATCAACCGCGCCGACCGTTTCGGTCTGGCGCAACTGCACCAGTTGCGAGGCCGCGTCGGCCGCTCGCACCATCAGGCCTATGCCTACCTGCTGACGCCGGACGAGGCAGCCATCACCTCGCAGGCCAGGAAGCGACTGGAGGCGATCCAGATGATGGAGGAGCTGGGTTCCGGCTTCTACCTCGCCATGCACGACCTGGAGATTCGCGGCGCCGGCGAAGTGCTCGGCGACTCGCAGAGCGGCGAGATGATGCAAATCGGCTTCAGCCTGTATGTCGACCTGCTCAACCACGCGGTGAAATCGCTGAAGAAGGGCCTGGAGCCCGATCTCGAAGGTCCGCTGCACGCCGGCGTGGAAATCAACCTGCACACCCCCGCACTGCTGCCCGCCGACTACTGCGCCGACGTGCACGAGCGGTTGGTCATCTACAAGCGCCTCGCCGGCTGCGAGACCCTCGAAGCGCTCGAGCACATGATGGAAGAACTGGTGGATCGCTTCGGCCGGCCCCCGGACGCGGCGAAGGCGCTGGTCGACACCCACCGCCTGCGCATCCTCGCCGAGCCGCTCGGCATCAATCGCATCGACGCGGCGGCCGAGGGCATCCTCATCGCCTTCAAGCCGAATCCGCCGATCGACCCGATGCGCATCATTCAGTTGGTGCAGACGCGCAAGGGCTGGAAGCTGGCCGGCCCGGAGAAGCTGCGCATCGACAGCAAGCTCGCCGAAGCGCCGATGCGGGTGGTGCGGGTGAAGGAGTTGCTGAAGGAACTGGCCGAGCCGGTCAAGACGCCCGCGTAGAGACGCCCACCCCCAGGCTGCGCTGCGCTGCGGATGCCTGACGGCTGGATCGTGATCACACCACCGTCGGGTCCGCGATGTACGGCGTGACCGTGAACTGATCCTCGACCGGCCCCTTGGCCTCGAACACGACCGCGAGCCACTTGACCCGGTCGTCCATCAGCATCGCATCGGCGACCTGACCGACATCGCTGCGCGGCACGCCCTTCTGGGGCGACGGTGATTGCAGTGCCATGGTGGTTCTCCTTTCGGGATCAGGGTTGCACGATCAGGGTTTCTCGGGCGCGCTGCCGCAGATCGGCCTTGTCGCCGGTCAGAAAGTCGGCGATGGCGATACTGCCGCCGAAGCGTTCCAGCCACTTCTCCAGCGCCACCTTGTTGGCCGGATCAGCCTTGCTCCAGGTGCGCAGCACCCGGCAGTTGGGATCGCAGCCGGTGTACTGGATCGGCACGCCGGTGGCTTGCGGCCGGTTCTCCAGTTGCGAGAAGGTTGCCACCGGTGGTCCGATGCGGCCCCCCGCCAGGATCGGAAAATCGAACGCGAGATAGCCCACCACCAGTGGCCGCGCGAACGTCTCGACCAGCGAGATGGTGCGGCTGGTGGCCATGGCCACCTTGACGCTGCCGCCGGGCAGTTCACCCGCCACCGCATCGGCGACACCGTGATTGGCCTTCGAGATGATCGCGTTGACTTCGTCGAAGCGGCGCGTGGTTTCCTTCTCGGTGCCGAGGTTGAGCAGTTCGACCGCTTTGCCGGCGCCAACGTCGGCGCCACCGCCGCCGCTGCGATTGGCGAGCAACGACACATCCACCGTCTTGACCAGATACACGCGATTCACCACACGCAGGAAGAACGGCTTCGCTCCCTTGCTGTCTTGCGCGGCCGGAACCGGCGGTGCGAACTGCCGCACGTAGGCGCCGTTACCGGCGACCCATTCCTCCAGCGCCTGCTGCAACACCTGCGCCGGCAACCCGTAGGTGTAGGCGTCCTTCATGGTGATGGTGCCGGTGGCCGAGGCGGCATCGAGCAGGTTCAGCCCGATCGGCACCCCCTGTACCGGCAAGGCGACGTTGAGCCCGCCGCTGCGGCTCACGGCAAAGCTGTACGACGGAAACGCCACCAGCGGCGCGCGTGCGAAGTCCGAGTCGCCGGCCTCGGCGCCGTGCGGAAACTGCCACAGTCGCGGCGGCGCCACCGCACCGGCCCCATCGACACCGGGCCACTGCGAATAAAACGCCGGATACCCCGCCACGGACAAGCGGGTGAGCTGGTTCTCGAGCGGCAGGAAGCCGCGATCGCGGTAGACCCTGATCTGGTCCTCGACCGGCGTCTGCACCAGGAAGACGTCACCGGGCTGCAGGTCTTCGGTCAGGGGATACACGGGAATCACCTGGCTCGCACGGATCGACAGTGACCAGTCCTTCGCGACCCGCTCCAACTGGCGGCTCGACAACCGGGAGATGCCGCAGCCCGCGATCAGCAAGACGGCCAGTAGTACGGCGACGATTTTCATGATGTGGCTCCTCTCGGGACTGCCGGTGATTCAGGATGCGCGGTTGCGGTCGAACCAGGCCGAGCGGTACATGCGGCGGAAGCGCTCGATGCCGGCATCGGTGGTGGCCTCGGCCGACCCGGCGAGCATGGGCCGGATGCGATGCATCGGATCGAAATCGAACGCTTTCACCAGCAACCGCAGCGCCTTGCGACCCAGGCCCATCATGCGCAGGTGGTCCTGCACGCGGAAGTAGAGCATTTCGAACACGCCATCGACTTCGCGGGCGAGTGCGAAGCCGAAGCCGAAGCGCAGGCCCAGCCGTTCGCCGTCCGGCGGCAGGCTGGCGTCGACCGTGGTTTTCGGCATCGTGCTCTGCACGCGGGTCTGCAGCACGAACAGGTGGATGGTGCCCGACAGGTCGTCGGGATGGGAACGGGCAAAGTCGCGCAGCAGCTCGCGTTCGAACGGATTCAGCGCCTTGATCCGATCGAGCGCGGCGAGTGCAGCGCCGAGCTCGGCGCCGGTGCGCGCACCGACCTCCCACGGATGATCGATATAGACCACGTCGCCCACCGACAGCCCGAGCCGCCACTCGCAGAACCGCTGGAACCGCGCCTCGAACGTGCTCGCGGTCACGCTCCAGGCAACCTGCAGCATCGCCGCCCCGGTCCAGTGGCGGAACAGATTCATCCAGCCGCGATGGTCCGGGTGATCGAAGTTGTCCTCGAGGCACAGGTCGCGATAGACGTCTTCCATCAGCTCGATCATGCGGCAGCAGAGATAGAACCCGGCTCGCAGCTCGGCCATGGTCTCCGGTAGCCAGAGCCGGCCGGTGAAGGCCGGTTCCACCATCTCGGCCAGCGTCGGCCATTCGGGGTAGATCTGCGCATCGAGGAATGCCAGTTGCGGCGCCGTGCGAATCTGCTCGTAGATCGTCTGCAGGGCATGCGAATGGGTCGTGACCAAACCCTCGCCGGGCGCCGGCGGATACCACTGCTCGCGCACCGCCTGGAACAGTTCCTCGTTGGTGATGCCGTCGCGCGGGCGGCCCTGCGCGTCGAGCGCGCCCGACGCGAACACGGCGCTGCACAGGTGATGACCGAGCTTGCGGTAGCTCTCGAACTGCTCTTCGTCGAACCACTGGTCAGCGGTGGACTGGTGCGGGAAATCGGGATGCGCCGTGGCGTAGTTGCCGATGTCGGTGGGCTCGTTGCCGGTCAGCGTGGGCTTCAGGTAGACGATGATGCCGGGGGCAACCGTCGCGCCATCGACTCTTTCGTAGTGGATCAGCCCGACCGCGCAATGGTGCAGGCTGCGGCCGGTCTGCTTCGACGGGCGCATCGCGGCGACCGACAGTTCTATCTCGACACCGAGGTCGATCTGGCATTTGCGGATCATGTTGCCGAGGTCCTCGAACGCGATGTCGCCGTCCTGGCCGGCGTCGGACACCACGATGAAGCGGCAGCGGCGGCGCACCAGCTCGTACACGGCGAGGTTCTCGAAGTGGCCGCCATCGGACAGGTACACGAACGGCGTGCTCTCGTTGGTGAGACCGAACAGCTCGCTCAGCAGATAGCGCCCGGAAAAGCGCGGACCACGCCGCCGCCACGCGCTCTCGTGCTGCGGATTGCCGCACCAGCGGCCGAGGCGCACGTCGAACAGCGTCATCAGGAACGACAAGGCGGGCGACGAGTGATAGCCCATGTTGGGGCTGGCGGCGGCACCGGATATCGCCATCGCGCTGCCGAGCGGAATGCCACCCGGCCTGAGGTACTCCTCGGCCGGCCGGAAACTGCTCTGCGCCTGCGCCTCGCCGCCCTTGCCGTCGACCCGGTTGTCGACCCAGCTCGGCGGCAGTTCGTAGCCCACCGAGCGCGGCGTGAACACGAACGACGCCGCCTTGCGCTGCTGCCACGCGAGCTGGCGTCCGTGCACCAGATTGAGCGCCGTGTTGATCAGGTGGAACGGCCGCTGGAAGATGTCGCGCGGCACGTCGTTGTAGAGCGTGGGACGCGACAACGATGCCATCGGCAGGTCATCCAGGCGATCGAAGCCGGTGATGATCTGCGGCTCGCGGCGCTTGCGCGAGGCGCCCAGATAGCAGCGCGCGAGGCGGTTGTGATAAAAGTGGTGCAGCGAAAACAGATTGATGTCGACACGCCACGCGAGCATCGCCCAGACGCCGAACAAGCCCAGCGCCCACAGCAGCAACGCCGGTCTCGATGCAGCGTCGAGCGTTGCAACGGCATCGGCGAACACTTCGCCGTAGGCAACCGGACAGATCTTCGGCGACGCCGGGCAGCCGGTGGCGGGGTCCATGGAACTACTGACGACCTCGCGCGCGGCTTCGTGGCAGCGGCCGGCCTTGGCGTCGCACGGATACGCCCGCTCCAGCAGCAGGTGCTGCGCCCACGACAGCAACACCAGCAACCCGATCGCGAACACATAGGGCGCGAGCCGCGCAAACCGCTCGGCCCAGGACCGCTCCCCGGTCTTGCCGGTGAGCGAACTCTTGCCCAGCAAGATGCCGCCGATGGTAGTGCCGATCCAGGCCGGCCCGAGGAACACCAGCCACGAACTGCCCCACTCCATCAGGATCGGCGCGAACATCACCAGCGCGAACAGACCGGCCCACACCAGCTTGCCGAGCAGTACCCAGCCGCCGAGCGTGCTCCACCACTCGCGCTCGTCTTCGGTGAAGGCCTGGCCGACCAGCCCGATGTGAAACGCGATCATCAGGCTCAGCACGGCTACCACCAGCGGCGTGCCGAAGCCCAGCACCAGCCAGTAGGCCCCCGCCCGGCCCAGCCACGTTTCTCCCGGTCCGGGCGTCGCCGACCACATCCCGCCGGACCACACATCGAACAGCGTGCGCAACCACGAGAACAGGCTGCCACCGGCGGCGCCGGCCAGCGCACAGAAGGCCAGGATCTTGAGCCATTTACGCCATTCGAACGGACTGCCACGCGCTCGCGCGGAGAGCGCGGCGACCAGCGCAGCGAACAGCCACGGCACCAGGTAGAACATCAGCGTGACCATGGCCCAGTCGACCGCGCTGTCATTGAAAGTCACGCGGTCGTTCAGGATCCACCAGGCGAGCAGCGCGGCGCCGGTGAAACCGCAACCAACCGTGATGCCCGCCGCGGGCAGCATGCGGGCGAACCACGGGGTTTCTCCGCGTACCCTGGTGCTGGCCTGGATCAGGTTGAGGGCGATCATCATGGTGGCCACGCCCAGCAGCACCAGCCCGAGGATTCCCGCCCAGGGTCGCAAGACGTGGTCGAGCAGACCGGCCACGCCCTGCAAGCCCAGCACCATCACGCGCGGCACCAGCAACAACGCGGCGAGCGCGGCGATCAGGCCGGTGAGATTGAGGATCAGGTTGCGCAGGTAGGCCGAGACCGCCGCCAGCGTGTCGTTGTTGAGCACGCCCAGACGCGGCGTCAGGTAGTTGCTGTAGGCGCGCAGGAACTGGATCGGGTCGGCTTCCCGGGGTTTCGGGTTCTGCCGCGTGCCCGGCACGAGATCTTCTTCGACGCCGCGCAAGCCGTGCTCGTGACGCTTGATCCAGGCCGACAACCAGCTACCGATGTAGCCGCCGCCCGAGACCGTGGAGAGGTAATCGAACCGCGACAGCAGGCGCATCTGCGCGAGGGCCTGCAGCACACCGAGATTGAAGGTCGCGCTGCGGATGCCGCCGCCCGAGAAGGCGAGGCCCACGGTCTGGTGCGCATGCGCGACCGCCATGACGTCGTCGGTATCGTTGGCCGGCGCCAAGTCGATCTGCGGGGCGGTGTCGGGCACGTCGACCGCGCGACTCGCGGCGATCTCGCGCAGTTCGTCGCGCAGCACCTGTTCGAAGGTCCACGGCTTGCCTGCGGCCGGATCCGGTGTCGCTGCTTCCGCCATGGGACTAGCGCACCCGGTTCGGCGATGGCGACCGAAGAAAGACTTCGGGCAACGCCATCATGGCGTTGCGAGCAGCCGTTCGCCGGTCAGATACGCCTCGGTGAAACGATCGATACCATGACGCCCACCGTTCACCAGCTTACGGGCAAGGGCGAAGTCGCGATCGACCAGGGCTTCCTTGGCGGGACGTTCCTTGGCCGCGAGAAACGACGCCAGCACGCGGCCGGCCACAGTGGAGTCGTTGGCCAGATCGGGGTTGTCGGCCAGTTGGCTGCCGAGCCTGATGCGTTTGCCGATGGTCGAATAGTTGTCGCGGCCGGTGAGCTGGATGAAGCCACGGCCGCAATAGCGTTTGCCGTCACCGGTGCCATGATTGCCGATATCGCGGCGAAAATCGTAGAGATCGAACGGCTTGCCGCCGGGCGAGGTGTTGAAGCGCGACAGGCCTTCGCTCACCGGCTCGAACGCCTCGGTCTCGGCCCGGATCGTGGCGAGCGCCATGAGCGCCATCGGTGCATCGACCAGCGATTCGGCCGCGAGCCCGGCGAGCACGGCAGGAAGGTGAAGCTTGATGTTGTCCACCCGCGTGAACGGGAACATCTCGGACACCAGGCGCGGCGTGATCCGGCCGAGCACCGAGACCGGCGTGGCATCCTCGGCGAGTCCGAGCGCGTTGAGGGTGCGCGGGCCGGCCACGCCATCGGCGAGCAACCCCTGGCTACGCTGGAAGGCCAGGACGGCGGCCTGGGTTCCGGGGCCGTAGTCGCCATCGATGGCGCCCGGACTGAAGCCCTTGTCGTTGAGGGCACGCTGCAAACGCTCGACGGCGGCGCCGGCGGCACCAGGGGAACCAGGGGAACCAGGGGAACCAGGGGCCAGGGTATCCATGCCTTTCCTCCGCTTTTTTCGAATCGGTTGTTGTCGGGAAACGACGACGCCCGCCGATTGCATTGGCATTCGAGTATAGACGCCATGCGTCGAACCGATGGTGCGGAACGCGCAGGCGCCGGCGCCACGCCTGCGCGTCGAACCGCCGGCGAGGTAACCTGTGCGCCTGTTCGGCTTCCATCCGGTCGCGACGCCGCGGCGTCGGCGATTTCACGCATGAATCTGATCGTCATCGGCAACGACATCCCGGCCGCCATTCTCGATGAACTGGCGCTGGTCAGCGGCGCCGGCGCCATCGAGCGCATCGATGATGGCGCCGTCCGCCTGCGATCGGTGACGCCATCAGACCGGGTGGCCGAAATCTGTGCCGGCGCCCGGCTCGATTTCGGCTTCGTACCCGAAGACCGCCGGCTGCGATCGATGGGCCTGTTCTGCACCGACATGGACTCGACCCTGATCACCATCGAATGCATCGACGAGATCGCGGACCTCGCCGGTCGCAAGTCCGAGGTGGCGGCCATCACCGAGGCGTCGATGCAGGGCCGCATCGATTTCACCGAGAGCCTGCGGCGTCGCGTGGCCGCGCTCGCCGGCCTCGACGCGGCGGCATTGCAACAGGTCTACGACGATCGCCTGCGATTGAGCGGGGGTGCCGAAGACCTGATGCACGCGCTGCGACAGGCCGGGGTCCGCACCATGCTCGTGTCGGGCGGCTTCACTTTCTTCACCGATCGGCTCGAGGCCCGGCTCGGCTTCGACTACGCGTTCGGCAACGAGCTCCAGATTGCGGACGGCAGGCTGACGGGACGATTGGTAGGGGATGTCCTCGACGCCAATGCCAAGGCCGCCCTGCTCACGCGCACCCGTGACGAGCTCGGCCTGCGCGCCGACCAGACCATCGCGATCGGCGATGGCGCGAACGATCGGGCAATGCTGGCCGCCGCGGGGGTCGGCATCGCCTATCGTGCGAAGCCGATCCTGCGGCAGGCCGCCACCCATGTCATCGATCACGCCGACCTGGGCGCCGTCGTACGCTTCTTTTCGTAATGCGCTGAGGCGCGGATGACCGGCATCAGCGCCATGGTTCTTGACGATTAGTTCTAACGCGAACTATCATCAATTCACCATCGATGCAAAGAGCTGTTCGTGCCCGAGCCATTCCTTCACACCTTGAGGCACCTCGTTACCTGCTATCAGGCATTCGAGGCCTACTCGGGCGCCCACATCCGCGAACTCGGCCTGACCCCGCCGCAGTTCGACGTGATTGCCACGCTGGGCAACACCGACGGCCTCTCCTGCCGCGAGCTCGGCGAACGTACCCTGATCACCAAGGGCACGCTCACCGGCGTGCTCGACCGTCTCGAAGCCCGCAAGCTGGTGCGCCGGGAGTCCGTCGCCGAAGATCGTCGCAGTGTTTTCGTGCGGCTCACACGCGCCGGCGAGAAGCTTTTCGACATCGTTTTTCCGGCTCACGTGGCTTACCTGCGCGGGGTGTTCGGTGAACTCGCTGGCGATGAACTCGCCACGCTGGACCGGCTGCTGGCGCGCATGGCACGTCGATTCGCGCCGGACGCCGATGACGAGCCTGCGGCCGTCGCCGCAACCCCGAAAAGCCGCATGATCGCGGCCGCCAGACGCGGCGCCTGACAATGACCACGGTCCGCTACACCGGCGTGGCAATCGCGCTGCACTGGCTGATCGCGCTGGCCATCTTCGCCAACCTCGCGCTCGGCTTCTACATGGCTGACCTCGAGGTCAGCCCGCAAAAGCTGCGGCTCTACTCGTATCACAAGTGGCTCGGCATGACCATGTTGCTGCTGGTGCTGGTGCGCATTGGCTGGCGACTGAGCCACCGGCCGCCGGCGCTGCCTGATTCGATGCGGCCCTGGGAGCGCACCATGGCGGGTGTCACCCATGGGGTGCTCTATCTGCTGACGCTGTCGGTGCCGCTGACCGGCTGGCTCTATAGTTCGGCCAAGGGTTTCAAAACCATGTATCTGGGTCTGCTGCCGATTCCCGATCTGCTCGCCAAGGACGCGCTGCTGGCACCGCTGCTGCGCGACTGGCACGAGAATCTGAACTGGATCATGGTCGCGCTGGTCATCCTTCATGTGGGTGCGGCGTTGAAGCACCTGGTGGTAGACCACGACGACGTGCTCGGCCGCATGGTGCCGGGCCTGCCCCCTTCACGAACCAAAGGCTGACATGAAACTGCCATTGCTACCGTTGCTCCTGCTCGCAACCGCGCCTGCCGCCCTCGCCGCCCCGCTACCCATCGACCTCGCGAAGAGCCAGCTCGCGTTCGTGTCCAAGCAAATGAACGTGCCGGTCGAAGGCACCTTCCGGAAGTTCACCGGCCAGCTCGATTTCGATGCGAAGAAGCCCGAGGCCGCCAAGGCAAGGCTCGATATCGAGATGGGTAGCGTCGATGCCGGCAGTGCGGAAGCCAACGCCGAGGTGATCCGCAAGGCCTGGTTCAACACCTCCCAGTTCCCGCAGGCGAGTTTCGTGTCGACGGCGCTGAAGCCGCTCGGCGGCAACCGCTACGAACTCGCCGGCCAGATGACCATCAAGGGCAAGACGCACCCGCTCAGCGCCCCGGTCACCGTGAAGCCCGCCGGCACCGGCCAGTCGTTCGAGGGCACCTTCGTACTCAAGCGCCTCGACTACGGTATCGGCGATGGCCCCTGGAACGATCCCGACACTGTCGCCAACGAAGTACAGGTCCGTTTCAAGCTCGTGACGAAGTAGCCACACCCAGTAGCCACACCCGCAGCACCCCGGCAGTTCCCACCCCGGCCGCACCAGCGGCCCCGATCGCCAACAAAGCCCAGGAGTCGCACACCATGAAGCACCAGATCCTCGTCGCCGCCGCTATCGCCAGCCTTTCGACCGCCGCGCTCGCCGCCCCGGAGAGCTACACGCTCGACTCGCGTCACCTCTATCCCCAGTTCGAAGTGAGCCACATGGGTCTGTCGATCCAGCGCGGCCGCTTCAACAAGGCCGCTGGCACGCTCAGGCTCGACCGCGCCGCCAAGTCGGGGGCCATCGACGTCAGTATCGACGTCGCTTCGATCGACATGGGCATCGAGAAGTGGGACCAGCACATGAAGAGCGAAGACTTCTTCAATGTCGCCAAGTTTCCCAACATCACCTACAAGGCCACCAAGCTGATGTTCGACGGCGACAAGGTGGTCGGTGCCGACGGTGAACTGACGCTGCTCGGCGTCACCAAGCCGGTCAAGGTGACGGTGAGCGACTTCAACTGCAAGATGCATCCGATGCTCAAGAAAGACGCCTGCGGCGGCAACGTGACGGCGATGATCAAGCGCACCGATTTCGGCATGGGCTATGCCGTGCCGAACATCGGCGACGACATCAAGCTCACCATCCCGGTCGAAGCGATAAAGGACTAACCTTGATTTCTGCCTGCCGCACCGGGAATTCCCGGTGCGGCAGGCAGTCGAAGGAACACCATGAAAACACGCCGCCGCATAGTGATTGCCATCGGTGCTTCCCTTTTGGTTGTCGCCACCGGCGCCAGCGCCCAGGTCTACAAGTGGGTGGACGACAAGGGGCAGACACACTACGGGCAGCAACCGCCTCCGACGTCTGTTGCCGTGCCCACCAGGCTCGACATCGGCCTCACCGGTAACGATCCGCCGCGAGCGACGAACAGTTGCTATTCCATCCAGTGCCAGTACGAGCGGTTGCGCGACGACCGTCTGTTGCGAGATGCGGAGTGGCGCAAGGATGAAGAATCGCGCGCCACGATCGCAGCGCAGCGACGCGCGGCCGAAGAACCGCCGATGCCGGTGACCGACCCGCGCTGGAGCGGCATCTATCCCGGATCACCATTGTTCATCGGACGGCCGATCCATCGCCCTCGCCTGCCGCTGGTTCAGCCGGTCGGGCAACCGTCGGCCGTGGAGCCCGCCGTCAGGATCCGGATGTCGGTCGGCAGATAGCCAGGGCGGGCATCAATCCCAGCGGTTGTCGCGCACGAACACGTTGCCATCATCGACCCTGACCGGAAACGTGGCGACCGGCTCGTAGGCGGGTGCAGACAACGCTTCGCCGGTAGCGAGGTCGAACCGCGCACCGTGGCGAGGGCAGGCGATCGTGCCGGCATCGATGCAGCCGCCGGTGAGATCGCCGCCGTCGTGCGTGCAGACATTCTCGATCGCGAAAAAACCTTCACCTACCCGCACTACCAGCACCGCAGTACCGTCGAGATCGACGACGCGATGGCCACCGTCTTCAACTTCACCGATGGCGCAGACGGGGATCCAGTCTTCAATCAAACGGGAACGACCTCCAGATTCGGATCGATCTGCCGCACCAGGCTCTCGATGCTGGATAACGTTCCCGCCATCGAACTCGGGCAACTGCCGCAGGCGCCCTGGTAGTGCACCTCCAGCGTGTTGCCCTTGAGGCCGACGATGAACAGATCGCCACCGTCGCCTTGCAGAAACGGGCGGATGCGTTCATCCAGCAGCTCGCTGATGGCCATGAGCTTCTCGCGATCGGCGGGGGACAGCGATTCGTCATCGAACAACGACGAACTGGCCGCGCCGAAGGTGGCCGACTGCTCCTCGGCCGCCGGGGCTTCGCGGATCGGCACCGCCACCTTCTTGAGCAGGCTGGCCCACTCGGCGTCGCCGTCCTGGGTGACGGTGATCCAGTGATCGACGTAGAACACGCTCGACACGTGCTCGATGTCGAAGATCGCCTCGGCCAGGGCGTCGCCCCTGGCCTCGCCGACCGAGTCGTAGGAGTGTGCCACGCCCCAGGTGAGCGGTTCCCGGAGGATGAACTTCATCGCGTTCGGGTTGGGCGTCTTTTCCACTTCGGCGATTCTTGGCATGGTGTTCTCAGACCGTCTGGCTCACCGGGTCATAATCGCCCTCGGTGCTGGTGGTGGTTTCGGAACGAACAGCGGCGTGCAGCGTGTGCCAGGGCAACACCGCGCACTTCACCCGCGAGGGCAGATCCTTGACGCCGGCGAACACCGACAGGCGCCCGAGATGATTGGCATCGTGAGCGGTGTCGAGCTTGCCGGTCGCCATGGCACGAAACTCTTCGATGAGAGTGTCGATCTCCGGCAGCGATTTGCCCTTCACCGCGGCCGTCATCATCGACGCCGACGCCTTGCAGATCGCGCACGCCTGCCCCTCGAAGCCGACGCTGTCGACGCGATCACCATCGACCTTGAGACTCACGCGGATCTGGTCGCCGCACAACGGGTTGCGCCCTTCCGACGAGTGGGTCGCATCCGCCAGCATCCCGTAGTTGCGAGGCTTGCGATTGTGATCGAGGATCACCTCTTGGTAGAGCTGCTTGCTAGCCACAGTCAGCGACCGGAGGACGCCCAGAAACGAAGGGCCGGCATCCGCAGGGTCCCCCGAGGATGCCGGGCCCCCTCGAGGGGGAAGCCGGCGCGCAGCGAAGGCTGGGGGTGGGAGTCACGGTGCCCACAGGGCTTCCCGAGGACACCGGCCCCCATGAGGGGGAAGCCGGCGCGCAGCGAAGGCTGGGGGTGGGAGTCATCTCAGGCAAACAGCTTCTGCACCTTGCGGATCGCGGCGGCGAGCACGTCGACTTCGTCGAAGGTGTTGTAGAAGGCGAACGACGCGCGCGCCGTGGCAGGTACCTTGAAGCGCTGCATCACCGGCTGCGCGCAATGGTGGCCGGTGCGCACGGCGACACCTTCTTCATTGAGCAGCGTGCCCACATCGTGCGGATGCACGTCGCCCACGTAGAACGACAGCACCGCGGCCTTTTGCGGCGCGGTGCCGATGATGCGCACGCCCGGAATCCTGGCCAACTGTTCGGTCGCGTACCCCAGCAGCTCATGCTCATGCTGCGCGATGCGATCCAGGCCGATGGCACTCACGTACTCGATGGCGGCACCGAGGCCGATCATCGCGGCGATCGGCGGGGTGCCGGCCTCGAACTTGTACGGGATGGTGTTGTAGGTGGTCTTTTCGAACGTGACCGAGAGGATCATGTCGCCGCCGCCCTTGAACGGCCGCATGCGCTCGAGCAGCGCGGCCTTGCCATACAGCGCGCCGCTGCCGGTGGGGCCGCACAGCTTGTGACCGGAGAAGCAGTAGAAGTCGCAGTCGAGGTCCTGCACGTCTACCGGAAGGTGCGGCACGGCCTGCGCGCCGTCGATCAGGATCGGCACGTTGAACCGGTGAGCGATCGCAATCAGCTCGCGCACCGGATTGATGGTGCCGAGCGCGTTCGAAACGTGGGTCACGGCCGCGAACCGGGTGCGTTCGTTGAAGAGCTGCTGGTACGCCTCGACGATGAGCTCGCCGCGATCGTCGATGGGTGCCACCCGCAGGATCGCGCCGGTCTGCTCGCACAGCATCTGCCACGGCACGATGTTGGAGTGATGCTCCATCCAGGTGATGACGATCTCGTCGCCGGCCCCGAGGAACGCCCGGCCATACCCCTGCATGACGAGGTTGATCGCTTCGGTGGTGCCAGTGGTGAAGATGATCTCGCGGTCTTCGCGCGCGTTCAGGAACTTTCGCACCTGGCCGCGGGCGTGCTCGTAGGCGTCGGTGGCGATCTCCGACAGCGTATGCACGCCGCGATGGATATTGGCGTGCTCGTGCGTCTGGTAACGCACCAGGCGGTCGATCACCTGCTGCGGCATCTGGCTACTCGCGGCGTTGTCGAGAAACACCAGCGGCTTGCCGTGCGGATGCACGTTGAACAGGATGGGAAAGTCGGCGCGGATGCGCTCGACATCGAGAGCGCCCGCAGCGGGTGCGGAAAACTGCGCCATGAGCGGGGCAGTGACGGCATTCATGCGATCTCCCGGGCGCCGGTCTGCTGCAAGACCTCGGCGCGAAGACGCTCGACCACCGAGCGGACCGGAATACGGCCCACGATCTCGGCGGCAAAGGCGTACGTCAGAATATTGCGGGCGGCAACCTCGTCGAGCCCGCGAGTACGCAGATAAAACACCTCGTCGGCCTCGAGCTGGCCGATCGCCGCGCCGTGCGAGCACTTGACGTCGTCGGCGAAGATCTCGAGCTGGGGCTTGGCGTCGATGTGAGCCTTACCGGACAGCAGCAGGCTGCGGCATTGCTGTGCGGAGTTGGTGCGCTGGGCGCCTTCGCGCACCAGCACCCGGCCGTTGAACACGGCATGCGCCGCACCGGCCGCGATGCACTTGTGCAACTGGCAGCTGGTGCCATCGGGCAATGCATGGTCGACAAAACTGTGGGTGTCGGCGATCTGCCGGCCACCGATCAGCGCCAGGCCATCGAGCTGGCAATCGGTGCCGGTGCCGGCCTGAACGACATGCAGGTTCTCGCGCGACAGGCGGGCGCCGAGCGCGATGCCGACGGCGTGATAGCGCGCGTCGCGCTCCACATGGGTGGTGGTGGTCGCCACGTGAAACGCCGCCTTGCCAGCCCGTTGCAGCTTGATGTGTCGCACCCGCGCACCAGCCGCCACCGCAATTTCGCTCACGGCATTGGACAGGCAGGCACCATGGTGCAGCGACACGTGATCTTCGATCACCGTCAGGTCGCTGTCGCGATACGCCACCACCAGCAGGCGCGGATGGATCGCGACGTCGGCCAGCGTGCTGATGTGGAGTACGTGCACAGGCTGCGGCACGGCATGGCCGGCCTCGGCCACGATCAGGGCACCATCGTGCAGGTGCGCCGTGTTGACCGCCATGAACGCGTCGTCGCGAAAGTCGGCGAGCCGGGTCAGGTGGGTGTGCAGCAGTTCATCGTGCGTGTGGAAAGCTGCCGCCAGCGAACCGGCGAACAGACCGCCTCCCTGCGCCGCGATCACCGATAGCGGCGCCGAGAAACACCCATCGACGAACACCAGCCGTGCCCCAGCTTCGGGAATATGGAACGGTGCCAGGGCATCGGCGCCGAGCGATGGCGCGGCGGTGACCGGCCCGAAGCCGGTACGGGTGAGTGGAACGAGATCGGTGAATCGCCAGTCTTCGTCGCGGGTGGTGGGCACCGCGAGTGTGCTGCCCCGCTCCAGCGCTTCGGCCCGCAGTGCCAGCAGCCACGACACCGACGGCGCCGTCGGTGCCGTCGGTGTCGTCGGTGTAAGGGGGCTGCGCCGAGCCAGCAGCCCGCGCAGGAACGGATGCCCGACGTCGTTCATGCCGCGCGCGCGGCCTTGCTGCGCGCTGCTTCTTCGACCCAGTCGTAGCCGCGCGCCTCAAGTTCGAGCGCGAGCTCCTTGCCACCGGTGAGGACAATGCGCCCGCCGTCCATGACGTGGACGAAGTCGGGCACGATGTAATTGAGCAATCGCTGATAGTGGGTCACCAGCACCACCGCGTTGTCGGCGCTGCGCAGGTGATTGACGCCACCCGCCACGATCCGCAATGCATCGATGTCGAGGCCGGAATCGGTTTCGTCGAGCAGCGCCAGCCTGGGTTCCAGCAGCGCCATCTGCAGGATCTCGTTGCGCTTTTTTTCGCCGCCGGAAAAGCCTTCGTTGACGCTGCGATCGAGAAACGCCGGATCCATCTCGAGCAGCTTCATCTTCTCGCGCACGAAATCGTCGAATTCGAGCGGATCAAGTTCGTCCTTGCCGCGCCCGCCCCGCACCGTGTTGTAGGCGAGGCGCAGGAACTGCGCATTGGCGACCCCGGGTACTTCGACCGGATACTGGAACCCGAGGAAGAAGCCGGCCCGCGCCCGTGCTTCGGGGGTGAGCGCCAGTAGATCGACACCGTCGAACAACGCCTCGCCGCCGGTGACTTCATAGACCGGATGCCCGGCCAGGACCTTGGAGAAGGTACTCTTGCCCGACCCGTTCGGACCCATGATCGCGTGCACTTCACCGGCCCGGACCGTGAGGTCGATGCCCTTGAGCACATTGCGCCCACCGACCGCGGCGGTGAGCCCCTTGACCGCCAGCAACACCTTGCCCACCGAGGCACTCATCCGACGCTGCCTTCGAGCTTGAGACCGAGCAGGCGCCCGGCCTCGACCGCGAACTCCATGGGTAGCTGCGTGAAGACGTCTTTCACGAAACCGTTGATGATCATCGATACCGCCTCCTCGTTGCCGATGCCGCGACTGGCGAAATAGAACAACTGTTCTTCGCCGATGCGGGAAGTGGTTGCCTCGTGTTCAACCTTCGCCGTGTGGTTCTGCACCTGCAGATACGGGAAGGTGCTGGCGCTGCACTGCTGGCCGATCAGCATCGAGTCGCACTGCGAGTAATTGCGTGCACCCTCGGCGCGCGGACCGATCTTGACCAGGCCGCGATAGCTGTTGCTGGAATGCCCGGCCGAGATGCCCTTGGACACGATGGTGCTGCGGGTATTGCGGCCCACGTGGATCATCTTGGTACCGGTGTCGGCCTGCTGGTAGTGATTGGTGAGCGCCACGGAGTAGAACTCGCCGACCGAGTTGTCGCCCAGCAAGATACAGGAGGGGTACTTCCAGGTAATCGCCGAACCGGTCTCGACCTGGGTCCAGCTGATGCGCGAATTCACGCCCTTGCACAGACCGCGCTTGGTCACGAAGTTGTAGATGCCGCCCAGGCCGTTCTCGTCGCCGGCATACCAGTTTTGCACGGTCGAATACTTGATGTCGGCATTGTCCAGCGCGACCAGTTCGACCACCGCCGCATGCAACTGGTTGGTGTCGAAACGCGGCGCCGTACAGCCTTCGAGGTAGCTCACCGAGGCGCCTTCCTCGGCGATGATGAGCGTGCGCTCGAACTGCCCCGACTCCTGGGTGTTGATGCGGAAATAGGTCGACAGCTCCATCGGGCATTTCACCCCCCTGGGGATGAAACAGAAGGAACCGTCGGTGAACACCGCGGAATTGAGGGCGGCATAGAAGTTGTCGGCCGACGGGATGACCGTGCCGAGATAGCGCCGGACCAGTTCAGGGTGTTCGTGAACCGCCTCGGAGAACGAACAGAAGATCACCCCGACCTCGGCCAGCTTCTTTTTGTAGGTGGTGGCGACCGAGACACTGTCGAAGATGACATCGACCGCGACCCCGGCCAGCGCCGCGCGTTCGTGCAGGGGCACGCCGAGCTTCTCGAAGGTGCGCAGGAGTTCCGGATCGACCTCGTCCATCGAGGCGAGTTTGGCCTTGGGCTTGGGCGCCGAGTAATAGCTGATGTCCTGGAAATCGATCTTCGGGTAGTGCACGTTCGGCCACGTCGGCTCGGTCATCGTCAGCCAATGCCGGTAGGCCCCGAGACGAAAGTCGAGCAGCCAGGCCGGCTCGTTCTTCTTGAGCGAGATCATCCGGATCACGCTTTCGTCCAGACCCTTGGGGACCGTGTCGGACTCGATGTCCGTGACGAAGCCGTGCTGGTAAGGCTGATCGATGAGACTCTGCAGAACCGCGCTCATGGAAACCGCTCCCGTCAGACGCTGAAACTCTCGCCGCAGCCGCACATGGCCTTGGCGTTCGGGTTCTCGACCTTGAAGACTTCCTTGAAGCCGTCACGCACGAAATCGAGGGTGGAACCGTCGAGAAGACTGAGCGCCTGCTCGTCGATCACCACCTTGGCATCGTGCGCCTCGAACAGCTTGTCGTTGGTCCCGATCTCGTCGGCGAGGTCGAAGGTGTAGGCAAACCCGGAGCAACCGACTTTCTTGATGCCCAGCCGCAGACCCATGCCACCGCGCTTGGCGACCAGGGAGTGCCGGATGTGTCGGGCGGCGTTCTCGGTCAGGTTGATGGTCATGGCAGCGATCTCCGTAAGGTTGATATCAAGCGGGCAGCACCGGCGCTTCGACACCGGCCGCACGCCTGGCGCGCGATGCCGGCATCTTGAGGACGGAAATCTGCGCCCTGGCCCGCAGTTCGTGCTGCTGCGCCACCAGCATCGCGAGGCTTATGTTGCCCAGATAGTCAAATATGTGGGCGTTGAGGCTGGACCACAGGTCATGGGTGAGACATTTGTGGTCGTCGTGACAGTTTTCCATGCCGCCGCACTGGGTGGCATCGATGGGCTCGTCGACCGCCAGGATGATGTCGGCAACCGACATTTCTTCGCATTTCCGCGCCAGCGTGTAGCCCCCGCCCGGGCCACGAGTGCTGTTCACCAGCGACTGGCGACGCAGCTTGCCGAACAGTTGCTCGAGGTAGGAAAGCGAAATCTGCTGCCGCCGGCTGATCTCGGCGAGCGTTACCGGTCCGGCGCCGTCGTTGAGCGCAAGATCGACCATGGCAGTCATTGCAAAGCGGCCTTTCGTGGTGAGTCGCATGGAGTCCTCGAAGTCTTGAATCGGGGCTGTCGCCCCTCGGCCCGGCAGTTGAGTGGTTATTGGTTGACTAATTCAGTCAAGTATACAAGGCGGGGTCCGAGGTGGTCAACCTGAGCACGACGGCAAGGCCTCAGGGATCCTGCGGCGCCCCGTTCACGATGCGCGCGAGATACACCGGATCGAACTTGTCGGCCGTGGCCTTGCCGTCGCCGGCGTCACCGCCGAGCCGCTCGATCTGCGCCAGCAGGGCGTCGATGCGCTGGTCTTGGGCGGCGGCATGGTCGATCAGGCCGTGGATCGCCTTCACCATCGGGTCGTTCGTGTCCGCCCCCACCGCATAGGCCGAGAAACCGAGGCGCTCGGCCTTGTGCTCGCGCACCACGCCGTCGCCGGGCTGGATGATGCGCGCCGGGATGCCGACGGCGGTGCAGCCGGCGGGCACGTCGCGCACCACCACCGCGTTGGAGCCGATCTTGGCTTCCGCGCCCATGGTGATCGGGCCCAGGATCTTGGCGCCGGCACCGACCACCACGCCGTTGCACAAGGTGGGGTGGCGCTTGCCCTTGTTCCACGAGGTGCCGCCGAGCGTGACCCCGTGGTAGAGCGTGCAGTCGTCGCCAATTTCGGCGGTCTCGCCGATGACGACGCCCATGCCGTGATCGATGAAGAAACGCCGGCCGATGGTGGCGCCGGGGTGAATCTCGATGCCGGTCAGGAAACGGCCGATGTGCGCCAGGAAGCGCGCAAGCCATCTCAAACCCCAGCCCCAGAGCCGGTGCGCCACGCGATGAAACAGCAGCGCGTGGAACCCGGGATAGCAGGTGATGACCTCGAAGCCCGAGCGCGCGGCGGGGTCGCGGTCGAAGACCACGCGGAGGTCTTCCCGAAGAGTCGCGAACATGCCTTCTGGTCCAGTCACGGGTGAGCGAGCACCACAAATTACCCAAAGCCGACTGATTCAGTCAACTATCTTCCGAGTGTGGCTTTTGTGACCGCGTTGATCAGCCCCCTGAGAATACGGACTTCCTCGATCTCGAGCCTGGCCCGGGCGACCAGCCGGCGCAGGCGCGGCCGCAGCCGCTTGGGGTTGGCGGGGTCGAAGAATCTCACCGCGATCATCATCTGTTCGAGGTGCGCATGCAGGTGCTCGATGTCGTCATGGGTCGCCGCCGTCGCGGTCGCAACGCCGGCCGGCAGCGCGGTCGCCACCGCCGCCAGCCGCAGTTCATAGGCGAACACCTGCACCGCCTGGGCGACATTGAGCGACACGCAGTCGGGGTCGGCCGGAATGTGCGCGAGCAGGCCGCAGAACAAGACCTCTTCCACCGACAGGCCATGCGACTCGTTGCCGAACACCAGCGCGATCTCGTCGCCCGCCGCCGCCGCCGCGACAGCGCGCGCCGCCGACTCGCGGCAGTCGACCATGTCGTGCGCCATCTCGTAGCTGTGGCCGACCGTGGCGATCGCCAGCCCGGTGCCCGCCAACGCCACCTCGATCGTCGGCACGACCTGGGCGGCAGCCAGCACATCGGCGGCGTGAACCGCCAGCGCATCGGCGTCGCGGTGCGGAAAGCGATGCGGCTGCACCAGCACCAGACGGGTGAGCCCCATGGTCTTCATCGCGCGCGCCGCCGCACCGATATTGCCCGGATGCAGCGGCCGGACCAGCACGATGCGGATGCGGGACAGCGGTGAAATCGGCGGTGTCGTTGATGGCGCGTTTGGCATGCGGGCCGCGGCAGCGGGTGGGTCGGCTAGAATGGGGGCCGTTCTTGTCCAGCATCGCACGTTCCGCGTTCCCCATGCATCCAATGCTTTCGTTCGCGGTGAAGGCCGCGCGCCGCGCCGGCGGCATCATCAACCGCGCCGCCGGCAGCCTCGACACGCTCACCGTCACGCACAAGTCGCTCAACGATCTGGTCTCCGAGGTCGATCGCGCCGCCGAAGACGCCATCATCGAGACCATCAAGGCGTCCTATCCCGATCACGCCTTCCTCGGCGAGGAAAGCGGCGCGTCCGGCAAGTCCGATTACGTGTGGATCATCGATCCGCTCGACGGCACCACCAACTTCCTGCACGGCTTTCCGGTCTACTGCGTGTCGATCGCGATGGCGTTCAGGGGGGTGCTCACCCATGGCGTGATCTACGACCCGGTGCGCAACGACCTCTTCACCACGTCACGCGGCGGCGGGGCCTACCTGAACGACCGGCGCATCCGCGTCGGCAAGCGCGAGAAACTCATCGACGCGCTGATCGGCACCGGTTTCCCGTTCCGCATGCAGGAGCACTCGGACGCCTATGTCGCGATGATGAAAGACTTCATGTTCAAGACCGCCGGCATCCGGCGCCCGGGCGCCGCGGCGCTCGATCTCGCCTATGTCGCGGCCGGCCGCCTCGACGGCTTCTGGGAGATCGGCCTGCACCCGTGGGACATGGCCGCCGGCGCCCTGCTGATCCAGGAAGCCGGCGGCCTGGTGGGCGATCTGCAAGGCAACGAGGGCTACCTCGAACAAGGCATGATCGTCGCCGCAAGCCCGAAGATGTTTCCGCAGATGCTGGCGGTGATCGGGGCGCATCTGACGCCGGGGTTGCGGGGCGGCGCGTAACCCTCAGGCAGCCTGGACCGACCGGGATAAGCGGTCGAGCAGCGCGCCAATGTCAGATCGGCGCCAGGAACGCTGAGCAGAGCCTGTATCTGTGTGCCAGGACACTTGAACTCAATAAGTTGCGCGCAGTGCGACGAAATGATTGTTCAATCCCTCCGATCGGAGGTCAAGATGGGCGCTATTCGAGACCACCGCGCCAGCGATAGAAGCTCGCCGTGCTCACGGCCTCGCGGTCACAGAACGCCGCCACGCTCAGTCCGCTGGTGGAGAACCGCGACAGCAAGGCGCGCCACTGCGTGTCGTTGCGCCGAATCCGTTTGCTCTTGCCCGGTCCCGTCATCACCGTTGCCTCCGTGTCGTTGATCACGGAAGCAAGTCTGAACAGGGACTAAGCTCAAGGGAAGAACGCCGCGTGGTTACCGGTTACGCGGTAGGCGCTTTCGCCCCAGACGTCCTGACGCTCGATCACTGGGCAGGGTGATGCTTGCCGGGTCAGCCAGCACCACTCGCCAACATCCGGCTGTTCCACGGCTGATCTCATGTCGGTGCGGACACCAGCCGACGAAGGCCGTCGCGCAACTTGCAGAAGCTGGGCGACTTGTTGTTGTCAGGATCGAGCAACGGGCCGATCTTCTCGGCCCATGTGTACTTGACCTGCCCCGGCAGGGGCCAGCCCGCCTGTCGGATGGCCGACGAGCCCCGGGGTGCACCGCATCCGCCAAAAGTTCCCAGGTGTCGCAGGCGCTGTCCTGCACGTAACGGCTCAAGACATCCTGCTTTGCGCGTGGAAAGGCCTTCCGCAGCGCCAACCTGTCACCCAGATACCAGGCTTCAACCTCTTCGATGGCCAGCCGAAACAAGATGTTGAGGGGCGCCGGGCGACACCGGGCTGCCAGCGCGTTCAGCTCGCGCAAGAAGTCGACGCAATGCCACTTGTCGGTGTCCAGCAGCACCACCACCACGGCATCGATGCCAGGCGTTCTGCCGTAGCCCTGCAACAGGCGTGGCAGTTGGTCCAGCAGGATGCGCTTGGCCGGATCTGCACCAGCGCCCAGGTTCTTTGGAACGCGGCCGATGCCCTTGTAGGCGTGCACCCGCCAACTGTGGGGCGCGCCTTTCCCGCCCACCAGTTTCGGCAGTAGCACCTCCACGAGCTTCGCGCCCGAGCTATCTTCCACCAGGATCTCGATGTGCATGCTCAACCCTCATCGAGATAGTCGCTGTACCACAGCCCGCCCAACGGCAAACCCTCATCGACCAAGTGCTTGACCATCGCCAGTTCCGACACTCGGAGTACGGTGGAAAAGCCGTCTTCGCCTTTCTTGAGGATCCACACCTCCTGCGGAGAAAGCGCGTCGACGAAATAGGGCTGGTGCGTCGTGACAAAGATCTGCGGTGCAGCCTTCTTGCCGGTGGCATGGCTGCGAAATTCCTGCGCGAGCGATTCCAGCAGCTTGTGATACAGGCCGTTCTCGGGCTCTTCGATGCAGATGAACGGCGGCGGCTCCGGGTCTTCCAGCAACAGCAAGTAGGCGAACACCTTCAGCGTGCCGTCGGACATCTGCTGTGCGAAGAACGGATCGGAAAATGCGCCATCATTAAAGCGCAGCAGCACGCGCTTGTCGGCCGTCACCTCGGTGTCGATGCGCGCGATGCCTGGAATCTTGCTGGCAATGCGGTCCAGGATGCCCTTGAACCGCTCCTTGTGCTCACGCTCCATGAACTGCACGACGTTGCCGATGTTGTCCCCGTGCACGTTCAGATGCCGTTGCGGTCCGGCGCCCGGCAGGCTTCGCGCCGCATCTGGATAGAAGTACGACAGATACCAGCCCTTCAGGAAATCGCGAAACCGCTTGATGCGCGGATGCTCCTTCAGCGTGCCCAGCGTCGCGATGCCCAGTTGGCGCGGATCGGTCAGTTCGACGGGCGCCTGGGTGCGGTCCTCCTCGCCTTCCACCTCTACCGCGTCTTCGCCCGCCCACACCAGGCCTCGGCCGCGGTCAAGCCGCAGAAACGGATAGGGACGCCCATAATTCTGGCCTTTTCGGCGCTGCTTCAGCAGTTCGGATTCAACATACGGTCGGCCGGACTCATCCAGGTTGATCGACAACTGGTAGGTGATCGGCCGCTCATTGGGCGCCTCGCGGTAAAAGACTTCAAAGTGGATGGGTTCGTCCACGCCTTTCGATCGCAGACGCTCGAATCCGCCGCGCTGCTTCATGTCGCATGCCGTTTCGACATCCGCCGACAAGCAATCGGCCACGAAGCCGAACGCATCGAACAGCGAGATCTTGCCGACACCGTTCTTGCCGATCACCACCGTGAAGGGCGTCAACGGCTCGCCAGTGGTTTGCCCCGAGAGCCTGCCCAGAGTCACATCGCGCAAGGCGCGAAAGTTCTGAACCCTGAAACCTTCGATGATGGCCATTTACTTTTCCTCGCTGCGGGTCAGCGCCAAGTCATACAAGGTGAGCAGCTTCTCATCCTCTTGCAGCGTCTCCTCGGGCAGCTTGTTGGCGACGCTGATGATCGTCGTGTAGTCCTTGTTGGCCCATGCCGAACGGAAGCCGGTGCGCAGCACTTCGAGGCGCGGCAGTGATCGCGGTGACAGCGAAGATGTATGCGATGCCGAACGGAAGCCGGTGCGCAGCACTTCGAGGCGAGACTCCTTGATCTTGCGACCCGTGAACACCTTGTAGGTCTCGAACTCCTTCAGCAGCGTCTTCTCGCGCTTCTTCTCCAAGTCCTGGGCCTTGTTCGGGTCCGGCACATACCAGCGGTCCTTGGCCTTGGCCACCAGCGCCGGGTTGCTCTTGTCGAGGCTGCGCAGGTCCTTGTGGTTGGTGGAGAGGTAGCTGTGGATCTGGCTTGGCACTTCGCCGGTGCCGTCGTACTGGAGGACGTTGTCTTCGAGCAGCCGGTCCAGCTCCGGGATGATCTCGCCCTTGCGTTTGGCCGAGCCGATTTGCGGGATGTACTCCGGGTGGATTTCTGAGCGGGTAGATGGGCGCTTCAGCAAGAAGTTGGTCAGCCAGTCGATGGCGCTGCACTCGTCAGACACAAACAACTCGGCTTGCGCGACTTGCGGAATGCGCGCCCGCGCCTTCTCGTACTCGACCAGTTGCTCGGGCAGGAACACCATGCCATCCGTCTCACGGAATCGAACCGGCAGCTCTGCCAGGAACTCGGGCGTGGCAATCGGCACCATCGTGCCGTGGCGGATGAACCAGGACGCCATGCGGCCATAGATGCGACGCGGGACGCGTTCGACGGTCTTCAGCAGCTCCTGCGGGTAGCCTGACGTCACTTTGACCGCTGGCAACGTGCCTTTTGTCAATGTGAAGGTCTTGCCTTCGTACTCAAAACTTCGGACGTCGTTTCCTTGCGCTGGACGCTGACTCGTCAAGTTGTCATGCGAGAAGATTCGGGATCCTTCAGGTGCAGCAGCAAGCGCATCTATCGAACTGAGGTTCATCCGCGTCCCATCGGCAAGCTCTGCCCACGTGTACTGAGTCGCCCCCGCCGCGCCCAGCTCCTTCGATTGGTACAGAGCGCGAAACTTCAGTCGTTCCTTATCCTTGGCGTACCAGACAATGAAGTCGGAAACCGAGGACAGCAGGTCACCGGATGCGCTCGACGTTTTTGCGAACGAGACGATGCTGACGAAGTTCGAGGCACCTAAAGCGTCATCCATGAGATCGCGGACGTGATGCAAGTTGTCGTCCGAAATCTGCACGAACACGCTCCCCGTCTCATGCAGCAGTTCCTTCGCCAGCAACAGCCGATCGCGCATATACGTCAGATACGAGTGCAGCCCCAGCTCCCACGTGTCGCGATACGCCTTCACCATCTCCGGCTCTCGCGTCATGTCCTCGTCGCCGCCGTGCTTCACGTCGCGCTTGCGCACGAAGGGCTGGAAGTTCGACCCGAATTTGACGCCGTAGGGCGGGTCCATGTAGATCATCTGCACCTGCCCGCCCAGGCCTTCGAACTCGAGCAGCGAGTTCATGACCTGCAGGCTGTCGCCGAGAATCATGCGGTTCTGCCACGGACCCTTGTGCTCGTAGGCGTCGAGCTTGTCGGTCACATCGAGCCCGCCGTCGCCGAACAGATCGAGCGTGGTGCCCTTGGCCTTGCGGTTCTTGATGCCGTCGAGGATCGCCTTGGTGGAGTGGCGCTCGTGGACGAACAGCGGCACCGTCGGCACCGAGATCTGGTGCCGCTCGGCCTTGCCGGCCCAGTTCAGGAAAGGTTGCGATAGCGCCTGTAGCAGATCGGCCGCTGCCGTGAGCGACTGCACCTGCCCCCCGCCGCCCGCCCACACCTGCGGCTGCATGAAAACCGCCGCTTCTCCGTCCGTCCCGCAGCGCTGCACCAGGCCGATCAGCCACTCGGCCAGTTCACGGTCGCGGTTCTCGTCCCAGCTCAACGCCGGATCAAGGCTGCTGTCATAGCGGTACGTTTTTGCCGGCTTGCGGGTGGCGAACTGGTCCTGCACGCCCACGTCGGGCCGCTGGGTGGCTTCCTGCCCGTGCTGGTAGTCGGCGGTCTGACCGGCTGCGGGGGTCGGGGCTTTGCGTCGGGTGGCCAAGAGTGCCTCTCTCGCTCGGTGTCGTTATCCCTACAGGATAACTGCACCGCGCCCCCTGCGGCGTGGCGCGTGCCGGTGGCGGAAGTCGACGCCGCCACGCCGGACCCGCGCGTGCGGACCGACCACTTCCTCTCTTCTCAAATCGCGCGCTGGTCGACCCGCTTGGACAATTCGTCGGCGCTTTCCCTGCGCTCGCTGTAGCGGTCCACCAGGTAGGGCGAGACATCGCGTGTGAGCAGCGTGAACTTCATCAGTTCTTCCATCACGTCGACGACTCGTTCGTAGTAAGCCGAGGACTTCATGCGCCCGGCTTCGTCGAACTCCAGGAAGGCCTTGGCGACCGACGACTGGTTCGGGATCGTGATCATGCGCATCCAGCGGCCGAGCACGCGCATCTGGTTGACGGCGTTGAACGACTGCGAGCCGCCCGACACCTCCATCACGGCCAGGGTCTTTCCCTGCGTCGGGCGCACGGCACCGATGCCAAGCGGAATCCAGTCGATCTGCGCCTTCATGACGCCGGTCATCGCCCCGTGGCGCTCGGGCGATGTCCAGACCATGCCTTCGGCCCAGGTGGCCGCCTCGCGCAGCTCCTGGACCTTGGGATGGGTCTCCGGTGCGGCATCCGGCAACGGCAGACCGGCGGGGTCGAAGACGCGAACCTCCCCGCCCATGGCCAGCAGGAGCCGGGCCGCCTCCAGCGTCAGCAGCTTGCTGTACGAGCGCTCCCGCAGCGAGCCGTAGAGCAGCAGGAAGCGCGGTGCGTGGGTCGAAGCGCCGGCGCCGGACAAGCGTGTGCCGGTCGGCTTGTCGAACAGCGCCGCGTCGATGTTGGGCAGACTCGAATCAAGAAGCGACACGGCGGCCTTTCGCATCGATGACCGCTGCGCCATCTTCTTCGGCAAACGGTGCGAGTTGCGGTGACGGCAGGATGTCGAGGACGGCTTCGGACGGCCGGCACAGGCGCGTGCCCAAAGGCGTGACGACGATCGGCCGGTTCATCAGGATCGGGTGCGCGACCATGAAGTCGATGAGCTGATCGTCGGTCCAGGCCGGATCGTCGAGCTTCAACTCGTCGTAGGGCGTGCCCTGCCGGCGCAGCACGTTGCGCGCGGGCAGGCCCATCGCTGCGATGAGCCCGGCCAGCGTCGCGCGGCCCGGCGGCGTCTTCAGGTACTCGACGATGACCGGCTCGACACCGCTGTTGCGAATCAGCGCCAATGCGTTGCGCGAGGTGCCGCAGTCGGGGTTGTGGTAAATCGTGACCGGCACGGAAACGTCGGCTGCGGATGGCATGAGGGTGGCGAACAATCCAGACGAGAGGTGCAAGAGTGCGAAGCGGCGCGATGCGATGCGATCAGGTCGATTCGACGGCGCCGGTTTCACCTGAGACGACGTTCGCGTGGCCGGCGCGCGGCGTGGCAAGCGCGCGATGTATGCCCAGGCCGATCAGCGCGCCGCCGAACTGCGCCACGACGAAGCCCGCGACGCTGGCCGGCGCGATGCCGGCAAAGCTGTCCGAGAACATGCGGCCGAACGCCGCCGCCGGATTCGCGAACGATGTGGACGCGGTGAACCAGTAAGCGGCGCCGATGTAGCTGGCCACCATGGCCGCGGCCCGCCCGGCCGGCGCGCGCAGGATGAAGAGCAACAAGCCGGCGGTGGCCACGGCTTCGGCGATCCACTGGCCGGTGCCGCCGCGCACGTGGGTCGAGAACTGCAGGATCGCCAGGTCGAACATGGCGTGGGCCAGCCACGCACCGAGCATCGCGCCGACGAGCTGCGCTGCCACATAGGGCAGCAACGCGGCCTTCGGCAATGCGCCGCGCATCGCCATGACGGCGCTGACGGCCGGGTTGAAATGCGCGCCGCTCACCGGACCGAACACCTCGATCAGGACGTAGAGGCCGCCCACGGTCGCCAGCGTGTTGGCCAGCAGGGCAATCGCGACATTGCCGCCCGACAGGCGCTCGGCCATGATGCCGGAGCCGATCACCACAGCCAGCAGCAACGCGGTGCCCAGTGTCTCGGCGATGAGTTTGCGGCGCAGGCCGGAGCGACCGCGATTTCGCAGGCCGCGCCTTGGCAACAGTGCGCGGTGAGGTAGCCGAGCAGATCGTTCATCCGGACAATCGACGGTCGATAGATGAGGTTGCGGCTCTCGCGTTCCTGCGTCACCAGGCCGGCGCGCGTCAGTTCCTTCAGGTGGAAAGATAGTGTAGACGCCGGCACGTCCAGCATGGCGGACAGGGCACCGGGCGTCATGCCTTGCGGGCCGGCGCCGACCAAGGCGCGAAAGATGCGCAGGCGCATCGGCTGGGCGAGCGCGGCGAGCGCGGCGATGGCGGTCTTCTCTTCCATATTTCGATTCTGATAGAACCGTAGATGGGGGTCAATCCGGATTCCGCCTCGGCGGTGACGGATGAGAAAACACCGCTGGCAAACATCGTTTACGACTTCGTGACACAGGCATGCGCCAAACAGCAGATTGGTGGCTCCTTCGTACCCGTCGGGATGTAACGCCGGCTGCGTAACCTGCCATGGCGATCGGTTCTTCCATCGAGCGCCGCACATCCTGAATCCAAACAGAACGAAGGGAACCCTCCCATGAGACCTGCCAAACGATTGGCTGCCAGCCTGCTTGTGTCGGCTGCGGCACTGGGCGCGCAATCCGCAAGCGCGCTCGAGCTCATCACCAACGGTGGTTTCGAAGCTGACGGCGTCGATGTCTACAGCCCGGACCCGATCACGGGTTGGACTGCCAGCAGCGCCGGCATCTTCGGTGGCGCCGGCGTCATCGGCGCGACGACGTCTCCCGGCAGTGGTTTTGCGGTACCGGGGCCTGCGAGCGGCAACTTCTACGCGTTTCTCGACGCCGCCCAGCCGAGCGCCAATGCGATCAGCCAGAGCTTCAGCACCATCGGTGTGACCGCGGCGACGCTCACCTTCAAGCTGTTCGCGCTCGACGGGCACGGCGTCGGTGGAACGCAGACGGCCGATCTCGACTATTCGAACTTCCCCAATCAGTACTGGCGGGTGGACTTGCTGAAGGCCGGGGCCGGACCGTTCGACACCGGCACCAGCATCGTCACCAACCTGCTTTCGGCCGACGGCTCGCCCATCGCTGCTTATGGCGATTATTCGTTCGATCTGACGCCGTGGCTGGCGATCGGTGGCACCTACCAGTTGCGCTTCGCCAACGTCGGCAACGCCGGCCCGCTGATCGTGGGTATCGACGACGTGAGCCTCGATGTCCGCCCGGTACCCGAACCGTCGACGTGGGCGATGCTCGCGGCCGGTCTGGCCGCGCTGGGCTTCAGCGCGCGGCGTCGGCGGCGCGCTTAAGTCGTATCCGTCTGTCGTGACCGGGCGGGGGCTCGGTCACGAAACTCCAGTACCACCACGCACTCCAGGAGAAAGCACATGCATCCCGAATCAGCAAAGAGAGCCATTGCGCTCGCGGTTTCCGTCGCCTTGACTGGCGGCACCATGGCGCCGGCCTTCGCCGGCGCTCCCACCACCGGCGGCACCGAATCCGTCGCCGACTGGTTCACCGGCGGCCAGGCCTTCATCCAGCGCAGCAAACAGACCTTCGCCAACGTGCGCCCGGCCAAGAACGTCATCCTGTTCGTCGGCGACGGCATGGGGGTATCGACCGTGTCGGCCGCCCGGATTCTCGACGGCCAGATCAAAGGCAACACCGGCGAGGAGAACAGCCTGTCGTTCGAGGCGTTTCCCAATCTCGCCTTGTCGAAGACCTACTCGTGGGACCAGCAGACGTCCGACTCGGCGCCGACCATGACCGCGATGGTCACCGGCTACAAGGGCCGTGAAGGCCAGTTGTCGGTGAATCACACGACCGTGCGCGGCGAGTGCAGCGCCGCCGTGACCGAGAGCAACAAGCTCACGACCATCCTCGAGCAAGCTGCCGCGGCCGGCAAGGCCACCGGCGTGGTGTCGACGGCGCGTCTTACGCACGCGACCCCGGCCGCGACGTATTCGCACATTGCCGTGCGCGACTGGGAGAGCGACCGCGAAATCCGCAACTTCGAGACCGCCAGCGGCTTCCCGGCCAACTCCTGCACGGTGAAGGACATCTCGGCGCAACTGATCGATCTGGCGCCGGCGGCGCGCAACAGTCTGAAGGTGGCGATGGGCGGCGGGCGCACGTTCTTCTACCCGAATAGCGTGAAGGAACCGGAACGCGGTACGGCGTTCGGTACCCGTCGCGACGGTCGCGACCTGACCGCGGAGTGGGTCAGCACCCGCGGTGTCGGTGCCGTCTACGCCTGGAACAAGGCGCAGTTCGACGCCGCCGATCCGGCGACCACCACCCACCTGCTCGGTCTGTTCGAGAACTCGCACATGCAATATGAGGCCGATCGCCTGACCGCCAGCGGCGAGAAGGGCGAACCGTCATTGACCGAGATGACCGAGAAGTCGGTCAACATTCTCAAGAAGAATGCGAGCGGCTTCTTCCTGCACGTCGAGGCCGGGCGGATCGATCATGCGCACCATGCCGGCAACGCCAGGCGCGCCCTGATCGACGCGATCGAGCTCTCCAAGGCAGTGAAGAAGGCGTACGACATGACCATCGGGTCGAACGATCCGGCGCTCAAGGACACGCTCATCATCGTGACCGCCGACCACAGCCACGTGTTCACCATCGCCGGCTACCCGCATCGCGGCAATCCGATCCTGGGCAAGGTTTCCGAAGTGCCCAACGTCGATGGCGATGCGCCCACGCTGGCAAAGGACAGGCTGAACCTGCCGTACACCACGCTGGGCTATCAGAACGGTCCGGGCTGGCGCGGCACGCTGCCCACCAACTCGGCCGTGCGGCCCGACCTGACGGCCGTCGATACCGAGGCACTCGGATTCCTGCAGGAGGCCGCCATTCCGCTGGGTTCGGAAACGCATGCCGGTGAGGATGTGGCGATCTATGCCGTCGGCCCGCGTTCGCACCTGGTACACGGTTCGATGGAGCAGCACTGGATCTATCACGTGATGAAGGAAGCCTTCGGCTTCTGACGTATCGGTGCAAGGTGGAGCGGGGCGGCCTGCGGGCTGCTCCGCTCTTTTCCATTTTTCGTACCCACGGGGCACGGTCTCATGCAGGCATTTCTTCGCAAGTTCCTTGGTCTGGCGGCAACCATCGCCGCCCTCGCGCCACCGGCATTCGCCGCCACGGATACGGCAACGGGTGCATCGTCGCCGCGGCCATTGGCGGCCCGCTATTCACAAACCATCACTCGCCACGACGGGCGACCGGTGAGCGAATCGAGCTGGTACCTGTATCGCGATGCCGATCGCGTGGTGACCGCCGATGCCGATGGCGGCGCGCTCGAGATCTGGACCCGGACCGCCGATGGCCGGGTCGCGCTGCGGCGCGTGTTTCACCGATGGCACCGGATCGTCGACTACACGCCCGAAGAGCTCGATTCACGCAATGCCGCCCCGCGCTGGGAGGCGTTGTCGTCGATGCTGACCGGCGACGTTCGCGCGCGCTTCGAACCGACCGGCACCACCGAGAGCTTCGGCGAACAGGCGCTGCAACTGCAGCGTCGTCGTGACGAGCAGGTCACCAGCATCGTGTGGCTACCGCAGGCCGCCTTGCCGGCGCGCATTGAGCAATCCGGCGATCGTTACACCGCGGTGCTCTCACTGTCAGCGCTGGCCGAACAACCGGCACCCGGGTGGCCGTCGGTATCCGAAGCCGATTGGGCCGACTACCAGCCGATCGACGCGACCGATTTCGGCGACATGGATACCGATCCGTTCGTGCAGGAGGTCGAGCGGATCGATGCCGCCGCGGGCACCCTGGGCCGCCTCGGGCATCTGCACGTGGTCGATTAGAGCAAGCGGGCATCGAGCGACGGGAGCGCGGTAAAGCCTTGCCGGGCTCCCGGGACGCCCGTCGCGCGAACCGGCGCTCGATACGCTCGCCGCCGGCGAGTGAACGAAGGAACGTGGGGTCGCGCCGCATCAGATCGTAGATCGACTGACGGGACCGCCTGCCGAGCAGCACGAGCAACGCGCTGAAAGTCAGCACTTCCGACTCGCGACTACCGCCGTTCGCCGGCACGTTCACGCGTGAGCGCATGCCGGTCGATCCGGTTTGACGTCGATGCCGTGTGTCAGCACTGCTAACAGCCTCGTCGCTCGGGTTCGATGCCGCCTCCAGGAACCGCTATCGACCTAAATAGTGCCAGACCGAAAAGCAGTATTTGCTATACCTATAAATTGCAAAAGATTTTGTTATCGTAATTTGACTACGATAATGGTTGTCAACTCAATTTCTACTGGTTTTGGATTATTAGTTTAGAGCGTATAGTCGTAGCATGACTACGACTTCTACAAGCAAGCTAAATACCCTCTATACCCGTTTGCCCATGGGTTCCCCGATCACCTCGGCGCAACTCGCTGAGCTCGGGGTCTCGGCCGATCTCGCGGTCCACTATGCCCGCTCTGGTTGGCTCAAGCGCCTGGGACGAGGGGTTTATTGCCGACCCGGTGAAGCCCTGTCGCTACACCCGAGCCTTGTCGTGCTCCAGCAGAAAATCGCCGGACTTCACGTCGGCGGCAAGACGGCGCTGGAGTGGTACGGCGTGCGCCAATACGTCTCGCAGCAGGCTGCATTGCATTTATACGGCTGGGCGGCCGCGCGCCTGCCTGATTGGTTCGGTCAGCATTTTCCTGGCGAGTATCACCGCAAGCGGCTGTTCACCGAGGAGCCAGAGCAGATGCCCGGTGTGGGTCATTTCGAGAACCGCGACCGCGCGCCGCTGGTCTCGACACCGGAACGGGCCCTGCTCGAATTGCTGGACGAGGTCGGCGTCCGTCAACCGCTGCAGGAGGCCAGGGAAATCGCCGAAGGCACGTACAGCCTGCGCGCCGAGGTACTGATGGATCTTCTGAAGCGATGCACGAGCGTCAAGACGGTCCGGCTCTGCCTGCGCCTCGGACGCGAGCTCGCCCTGCCATGGGTCGGCAAGCTCGATGAGGCCGTGCTGCCCAAAGGCAGCGCTCGGCCGTGGATATCGAAGTCCAAGGACGGGTTGCTGGTGCTCAAACCATGAATCAGGTTTATCTCGATACCGCGCGGCTGATGATCCAGGTTGCGCCGCTGGTATTCGCCGACAATGTGTTTGCCCTGAAGGGCGGCACCGCGATCAATCTTTTCGTGCGCGACATGCCCCGCCTGTCCGTGGACCTTAATCTGGTGTTTGTCGATCACCGCCTCGGCCGGGACGAGGCGCTTGCCAGGATCAACGACGCGATCCGGAAGGCCCTGGAGCGACTCAAGAAACGCGGTTTCCAAACCCACGCGGCAACTGTGCCCGACGCCGACGAAACAAAACTCTTCGTGCGCCGCGACAAGCTCGAAGTGAAAGTGGAAGTGAATTTCGTGCTTCGCGGGACGGTGCACCCGATTCGCTCGACATCGCTCACTCCGCAGGCGAAAGAGACGCTGCTCGCCGACCTGGAACTGCCCGTCGTGTCGCTGGAGGACCTCTACGGCGGAAAGCTCGTCGCCGCGCTGGATCGGCAACACCCGCGTGACCTGTTCGACGTAATGGAGCTTTTTCTACACGGAGGAATCACGCCGGAAATCAGGCGCAGCTTTGTGGTCTATCTCGCATCTCACAACCGGCCGATACATGAAGTGCTTTTCCCGAACCTCCGAGAAATCTCCGGTGAATACGAAAGCACGTTCAAGGGCATGACGACAGAGCCGGTGGCGTTGAAGGCTCTCGTATCCGCACGCGAGCGCATGATCGCTGATCTGAATGCGGGCCTCGACGCCGCTGAGCGGGAGTTCCTGTTATCGCTCGCCCGCAATGCGCCCAAATGGGATTTGCTTGGCATCGAACACCTTGAGCAACTCCCCGGCATCCGATGGAAACTCGAAAATCTCGGGCGCCTGGCGAAGACCAACCCGAAAAAGCTCAAGGAGCAAGCCCATGAGCTGGAACGGTTGCTAGGGAAGACCTGATCTGGATTTGGAGGTCAAATGAACGTACCTCAGACACATCTGCTTGAGTACCTCGGCGCGGAGGAAGCAAACCTTCTCGTCAGCATGAATCTATGCAAACGTGACATGGACTTCTTCCCGAAGCTCGATGGACTTTTCCAGGAGCCGCTGAAGTATATCGACCTGAACGTCGCGAGTTCGCTGTCGCTGAAGACACGCTTTCTGCGCACCTGCCGCGCACCTTTGATGCCCAGCGTCGGAATCACGAAGTCATCGGGAAGACGCCCCTGTTCTGCCGCGTGGGTATACGCCCATCGAATGCGACCAAGCAGGTAGGTGCCACACCGTGGGGCGCGATTCAGCATGGAACGGATCACTTCGTCCTGCAGCTCGCGCCGTGTCACCGCCGCTGCGGGGCGCTCGCCGAGTTTGGAGACCAGTTCGCGACACAGCAGCCGCGCGCCCTCGTCGCCCCGCTTCTGTTTGCTCAACTTCTCGGAGGTGTAGTCCTCGACCAGCTTCTCGACGGTATGGCGCGCAAGCTTCCCGCATTCGTGCGGCGTACCCGCAGCCCAGGATGATCGGGGTCGCCCCACTCCTCTCCGGCGCGCAGGTCGGCGATAATGCGGGGTGTGCGCATGGGCGGCGGTTTTTTCATTGCGATTGCAGCGTAGACCTATACCGCCACCTACACCAAACCGACTGACAAGGCTGGACAAGCCTGGACGAGTCCAGCCATCAAGCGGAGACCGGAATTTGCAATAAGCGTCATCTGTCCAAGTGGTTACCCGCTGTTTTGCCAAAGAAGAGAAGAGCTTGAACGACCCCAGTTTCAGCAACCATACCCCGATGATGCAGCGGGGTTTGTGCAGAGAGAAAATACACTCCGTTTTCACAAACGTTTCGCAATGCGTTTCGCATGCCGATCAAACTCAGGTCCTCACATCGCTTTACGGACAGGACCGAAGGGCGTCACGCGGCTTTGGGGGCGACTTCCTTGGCGATCTTCGAGGCGATGGTCTTCTGCGCGACTTTCAGATCGTAGGCAAGCTGCAGATTCAACCAGCTCTGGACATCGCCGCCGAAGTAGCGCACCAGGCGCATCGCAGTATCAACGGTGACGCCGCGCCTTTCGAGGACGATGTCGTTGATGCGCGAAGCCGGAACGTGCAGCGCGCTGGCAAGCGCGTTGGCGCTCATGCCCAGGGGTTTGAGAAATTCCTCGCGCAGCACCTCTCCCGGATGGACCGGGCGCATGCCGTTCTTCGGGGCCGGGATGCTCCTGTCTGCCCTCATATCCGCCTCTCAGTGGTAATCGACGATTTCCACGTCGAAGACGCCGTCGCCGCGCCAGACGAAGCACACGCGCCATTGATCGTTGATGCGAATGCTGTGCTGCCCGCGCCGGTCGCCCTTCAGCTGCTCCAGCCGGTTGCCTGGCGGCGCGCGTAAGGAATCGATCGTCGCGGCGCTGTCAATCTGCTGCAGCTTCCTTGTAGCAACCGCCGAGATGTTCGCGAATCGGGCTACCCGCTTGCCTGCGAACAACGCGGCGGTCTCGCCACAGCAAAACGTCTTGATCATTATGCCAGAATATACCGTTTAACGGTAAGCGGCAAGAGACTGGGATAGCCTCATCCAACATGGTATGGACCTGAGCGCGGCACCGTAATTCCAACGAGGCACGAATGCCGACAGTACGGCCAACCGCAGCGAACCCAGTTCATCGTTGCCCCTCCCCCCGCATCTCCCGCACCAGCGCCCGCGCCAGCTCAATCACATCCGCTTGGCCCGCGACCTGCGGTGTCCCCAGCCCGCGAATGATTTCCCCCTGGCGCGGGCTCTCGACCTGCCCGTAACTCAGGAACGTCGTCAGCACCTTGTCATGCCCCAGGTTCTGGCTCCACGCCTTGAACTCTTCCGGGGTCTGGCACACCGACTGCCCGAGCCGGACCAGCGTGTTCCTGAAGCTGTGCGGGTTGAAGTACGGCAGGCCGGCGCCGGCGAAGGCGGCTTGAAAGATGGCGCGGATGCGCGCGGCGCTCCTCCAGTGCGCCCTGTCCAACCCCACAGCCTCGAACTGGCGAGACGGCCCCACCGCAATCCTCGTTGCCGGGAACAGCGGATCGTCATTGCCCCACAGCATCTCCTCCCGTAGATACGCCACCCACTCCGCCACGATCTGGCGAATTTCGTCGCCGACCGGAAAGAAGTACGTGGTGAAGGTCTTGCTGAACTTGGTCTGGACCTCGCGGGCATCCTGCTCGACACAGCCTGCGGCGAGGTTGACATGCTTCAGCTTCATCGAGGCAATGGCGCTGTCCCGCGCTCCAGTCAGCAGCGTGAACGCGACGAGGGCGCGGTCGCGGCGCTGGATCGCGCTCTCGGCCGGCATCAGGGCGATGACGTGCTTCACCTGTTCCACGGTCGGCCCCACCTGCTCGCGCCTGGCCGTGGCCACGCGCACATCCTTTTCCGACAGGTTGAAGTAGTCCGCGTCCGAATATTGAAGACGCGACTTGTAGCTCGGTTGCCCAGCAAGCCAGTGGAAGAACCTTTTGACATGGGCGAGGGTGGCATTCAAGGTTGCCTTGCTCAGATTCTCCCCGGACCGCTGCGCCTTTTGCTCCGCCAGGCGCTTCTTGAATGCGATCGCCTGCTCGAAGTGAAACGCCTTGAAATCCCGGTGCCGGGTATCGGCCTCGAAGCGCGCCAGCGCCTTTGCCACCGCGTCCACCGTGGGCTCGCTGTGGCGCTTGGCTTCCTTCAGATAGGCGAAGTAGCGGCGCATGACCCGCTCGTTGTCGGCGTTGTGCGTTGTCATGGTCTCGTACTCCCTATCCGAAGTCACTGTTCACGGAGGGCTCGGTGCTTTCGTCTAGTTGGAGAGTTCACGGCTCAGGAAATAGGTGAGGTATTTCCTTGAGAGGCGAGTGAAGAACTCCCTCGCGAGCGTACTAAACTGTTTGGAGGTGGAAAATCCTTTGATTGCCTGCTGCGCGTTGGGCGCAGTCGTCTCGAACAGACTGGCGTTCGCCGGCGTTCCGAGCGTCGTGTGTTACGTCTGCCGATAAATGCGCCGATTTGACCCAAGCTATTTGGCGCGAAACGAGGTGGCGTGTCGTGGTCGAGGGGGTGCGATGTCTGGAACATGAGAGATGTTAATCGTGTGTGGCTGGCGGGAACAGCCAAGGTTGCGTAGGGTCGTAGTGACGGGGTTGATTGGCATGGTGGCGTCGGAGTTCGCCGCAGTAGCGCGACTCGAACTGAAACGCCAGTTCCTGGAGAAACACCTGGATGTTTGCAGCAGCCTGGTCGACCTGGTCGGGTGGGAAGAGCTCGTGAAGATCGGGAATCATTGCAGCTCCGTGATGGCTTGCTGGATAAGCTCGTCGGGCAGGTGATTGAGGCCCTTGGGGACAGCCAGGCGCATCGCGGTGTGCAGGATGCGCCCGGCCTGGCGTGGCAGGCCTTTGGAAGCCTGGCGCAGCAGTTCCATAGCGGTATCGGCCAGTAGCGTGTGGGTGCAGCCAGCGGTTTTGAGGGAATGGTTGATGAGTTGCGCAAAGCGTTCGCGCTCGACGATGGGCCTGATCTGCAAGCGCACCTGCAAGCGGCTGTAGAGGGCCGCGTAGGGCGCCCGCTCCAGAGTGTGGATCAGGCTGGGGTGGCCGACCAGCCAGACGGTTATCAGGTCGCGCGAATCGAAGGCGTAGTTGAGGAAAGCGGGTAAGTCGCGGAAGAAGTCGAGCGGCAGATTCTGCGCCTCGTCGATGATCCACAGCGGCATGATCTGCTTGTTGTCGACCAGATCGAGGATGCGCAACTTCAGATCGCGCCACAGATGCGCGCGCCGGTAACTGGGCTCCACACCCAAGGCGCGTGCCAAGCCGCGGTAGATATCGACGCGTCCGAAATCGGTCTCGGCCTGATAGACGACACAGTGACGGTGCGGATTGAGGGTTTGGGTCTGGTGGCGCAGAGCGGCGGTCTTGCCGACGCCAGGTTCGCCAGTGATGAGCCCCAGGCCGGGCGCCTGCAGGAGCCACTGGAAGCGCTCGATGAAGGGGTTGAGGGCGCCATCGTCCCAAGGCTCGGTGGCCTCCTTGCCCAAGGGCGCATGGCGCAAGCCGAAGTGATGCAGGAACATGGACATGGATCAGTTCTCCCGGGGTGCGTAGTGGGCGGCGTGCGCGATCTCGACCAGATTGGGCGTGCCAGACGGAGGCGGCGTACGGGTTGCCTGCAGCGACGTGGTATCGGCAGCCGGGGCAGCGGGTTTGTGGCGCACGCGGTGCAGATTGGCGATGGCATCGAGCGGGGTGGCTGCGCCCAAATGCGTGCCGCCATCATCCTCGGCGGCGAGCACGCTGCCGCTGTGCGGATCGACCACCAACTGGATTTGGCGGCCGGAGAGTTCGTAAGGCACCTCGAAGCGCGCGCCGTTATAGGAAACGGTGCCATCGCGCCGCACGTGGCGGCCCACGCGGTGCAGGAACAAGGCATCGAGCCTTGCAGCCAGCGCTCCCAGAGTGCGGATGTGGGGCAAGTCCTGCTGGTAACGCGCAAGCGGGGTGGCGCCATTCAAGCCGCCGTGGGGCGTGCGATGATAGATTTGCTCCAGCCAGGCCCACAGGCGCGCATTCAAATCCTCCAGGCTACCGATGTGCCGCTGATCGATCTCGGCGAGAAACTGGTCCCGGCAGCGGCGGTGCCAACGCTCCAGCTTGCCTTTGCCTTCCGGCTGATACGGGCGGCAGTAAATCAACTGAATGCCCAGCCGGGCACAAATGCCCTGCAGGGACTGGGACCGATAGGCCGCACCGTTGTCGACCACCAGGCGCTGCGGCACACCGCGGCGCAGCAAGGCCTGCTTGAGCACACCTTCGATGTCCAGGGCGGTCTCGCCCAGGCAGAAAGCGCTGTGAGCGATCAGCCGCGAGGCGTCGTCCATCAGGCTCACCAGATAGGTCTTGCGCATGCGGCCTTTGACCGGCACCTGCGGACCGTGCATCACATCGCCGTACCACAGGCCCCCGGCGCGGGCGGCGACGAAGCTGCGCCGCTCCTCGGGCTCACTGGCCGCGCCGCTCGGACGCGACAGGCCGTGTTGCTGGAGCAGGCGATGCACCGCCGAGCGCGACACCGACCCGGCGGCGATCAAGCCATCGGCTTCGAGCGTGCGCAGGATCTGCCGAATCGAGCGGCGTGCGCGCTCCCGCTTGGCCGCCAGGATGGCTTGCTGAACCGCTTCGGTCAGCCTGGACTGACCGCGATCGGTGCGGGTCTTGGGCACCAGGCCATCGATACCATCGTGCCGATAGTGGTGGTACCAGGCCAGGATCGTCTTCTCGCTCAGGTGGCAGCGGCGCGAGCCGGGAATCTCATAGGGTCGCTGCGCCAACTCGCGCACGATGCGCTGCAAATCGCCGCGCTCCAGCCGTTCCCGGCTCAACAACGGCCCAAGGACCATCAGGCGAAACAGCGCCATCGGGTGAATCTTCTGCGTGTTCATGAGACTCCTCACGGTGTCGCCCACAGGGTGGACAGGAGCCGCGATGAGAATCCCAATCCGGCCGTGCCGGTAGAGGGCAAAGTATGTGGGGGGCCGCCCGGGCGGCCCCCCACATACTT
>JANXYG010000090.1 GCA_025350245.1 Betaproteobacteria bacterium | reverse complement strand
CCCGGCGATATTGGCCGGGAGCATGCCCACGATCGCGAACCAGCAGGCGTTGCCGACGGCCGTGGGCACCAGGGCGATGTAGCCAATCACCGCGATCGATTGCCATGACGGCACGAACCAGTGACCGTCGCCGAAGACGACCGCACCGATCGCAGTGGGCACCGCCGCCAGCAGCAACTGCCAGCCGGTGAGCACCATGGCCGGCACATCGACCCGGCTTTGTTTCACGATCAACGTGCCGGTTGCCCAGCCCAGGCCGCCGAGCAAACCCAATGCAAAACCCAGCGGCGCCTGGGCGTACGAACCGACGCTCGGCATCATCAGCAGCAGTACCGCCACGCCGCCCAACACGATGGCGAGCATCAATCGCCGCGTCAGCCGTTCGCCGAGCACGGCCCAGGAAATGAGCGCCGACCACAGCGGCATGGTGAAGCCGAGCACCGCCGCCTGGCCGGAGGGAATCAGGGTCGCCGAGTAGGTGGTGGCGACGTTCCACACCACCAGGTACGCCAGCGTGGCGGCGCCGATCACGGGCCAGTACCGGCGCGGGATCTTCAGCGATTGCCCGCGTGCCTTTGCCACCATCAGCAAGGCGATGCCACCGACGGTAACTGCCACCGCGCGAAACGTCCACACCGACACTTCGCGCACGGCAATCTGGAACAAGGGCCAATTGGTGCCCCAAATCAGTGTCAGGATCACCAGCAGGATCAGGGCGCGGGGCGGGATGGTGCGTGCGGTCATGGGCGCGGAGGCTCGCATGCTTCGATGGGTGGGGGCAAGCCGGAATGCCACCCGGACCGGGCCCATGGCGTACGATTCGGCCCAGGTTCGCACAGACGGACCCATCTTCGAGGAGAACGACCGATGAGCGATACCACACGACGCGATGTGCTCAAGGGCATCGGCGCCGCGGCCCTTGCCGCCGCCGTTCCCGGCGCGGCGTTTGCAGATGAACCCAAGTACGCGATCGAGGCCGGCGCCAAGCTGAAGCTCATGCGTTGGCGCCGCTTCATCCAGGGCGACGAAGACGCCTGGATCGCCAACACCAGGAAGTTCACCCAGGCCACAGGGGTCGAGGTCACGATCTCGAACGAAGGCTTCGAAGACATCCGGCCCAAACTGGCGCTCACCGCCAATGTCGGCAGCGGGCCCGACATCGCGCTCGGCTTTCTCGAGGATCCGCACTTCTTTCCCGACAAGCTGCTCGATCTCACCGATCTGGCGGAATACCTCGGCGCGAAGTACGGCGGCTGGTATGACAGCATGCGTCGCTACGGCACCCGCGCGAAAGGGCCAGCCAAGGGTCGCTGGATCGGGCTGCCGCTCGGGGCCGGCGGCTCGCTGCTCAACTATCGCATTTCATGGATGCGCGACGCCGGGTTCGAGACTTTCCCCACCGATTTCGACAACTTTCTCAAGCTGTGTCAGCGCATGGCGAAAAACGGGCACCCGCCGGGATTCTCTTTGGCCCACACCACCGGTGATGCCGAGACGTGGAGCCACAATGTGCTCTGGGGTTTCGGCGGCAAGATGGTCGATGCCGACAACAACGTCGTGCTCAACAGCCCCGAGACGGTGGCGGCCATCGACTACATGGTGCAGCTCCACAAGACCTTCATCGACGGCACGCTCGCCTGGAACGGCGTGTCCAACAACAACGCGTTCCTCGAGGAAAAGATCAGCCTCACCTCCAATGGCCCGTCGATCTACTACGTGGCCAAGACCTCGACCGATCCGGCCAAGCTCAAGCTGGCGGCGGACATGAATCACGCCGCGTTTCCCATCGGCCCGGCCGGTCAGGCGGCCGAGCTGCACCTGATGTCGCAGGCAATGGTGTTCAAGTTCACGAAGTATCCCAACGCTGCCAAGGCTTATCTCAAGTTCATGTGGGAGCGCGAGCAGTACGAGCCCTGGCAGGCTGCTGCCACCAGCTATATGTGTCCGCCGCTCAAGGATTATGCGAAGACCAGGTTCTGGGCGACCGATCCGAAGTACGCCCCGTTCCGCGAAGTGGCGACGCGCATGCGCTGGAGCGGCTATGCCGGCGACGTGGGGCCCGCGTCCGCCGCGTGCCTCGCGGACTGGATCGTCGTCGACATGTTTGCCCAAGTGGTGGCCGGCCAGAAATCGGCCAAGGAAGCGGCCGCACAGGCGGCGGACCGGGCCAAGCGCAACTACCGGACCTGAGGTGACTTCCACCCCCAGGTTGCGCTGCGCTTCGCCTTCCCCCTCGAAGGGGGCACCCCGTTCCTCGGGGGACCCTGCGGAGGGGGTCCCTTCGCTGCAGGTAGGCCCTTCGTTCATGACCGCGCGCGGGCTAGTGCTCCCGGGTCGCAGCGAATAGTTCCGATGGCGCGGTACTGCGGGGTGGCGGGGCCGCACCATCGGGTTTCGTCACCCGTTCGGAGAGTCGCGCATGAGAATCCTGTTTCTGACCGCTGCTGCGCTGTGCCTCGCGCAGGTTACCGCCACCGCCAGGGCGGAGTACGCCACCATCGAGGAAGCCGCGGTCATCACCGATGACAACGTCTTCCGGCTCGAGAGCGACGCCATCTCGCGCGAGGGGCGGCGCCTGCGCTTCGATGTCACGGTCGCGTGGCGCGACGGCTTCGTGCGCCCGGAAGGGTCGCCACCACGCAAGATCATCCGCTACCTCACCGACTGCAAGACCGGTGAACTTGCTCTGGCCTCGGTGGCGATCTATGCCGCCAGCGGGCAGGCCGGCAAGACCTACGGTATCGCCCCCGGCGGCTGGGATTTCGTCAAGCCCGCGGCCGACTCGCTTGAGGCGGCTTGGATGAAGAAGGTGTGCGATTCGATGAACTGAGGTGACGCCCACTCCCAAGCTGCGCTGCGCGCCGCCTTCCCCTCAGGAGGGGGCGCAGCGTCCTCGGGGGACCCTGTGGCGCTGCCGTCGGCATGCTGTCGCCGGCGCCAGTTGCCGGGCCGGACCGGCGCGCTGTCTTGCCACAGACCGACCCGATTCTCGCGGGCTGTTTGCTCCTCCGCCTCGAATCGCCCTTTGGCCGTGCCCCGGGTGTATGCCCAAGCCATGCCCTTGCGCACCTGCTCCAGGTTGACATCCAGGCCGTCGCGCACCCTGACCACTTCGCCCAGCACGCGCTGATACTTGTCGCGCCCTCGGGTCCGGACCCGCACCGTTTCCAGGCGCACCAGCGACTCCAGGCTGCGCTTCGATTGAAAGCCCCAGGCCTGGTCGGATTCGGGCGCGTCGATGTTGACCAGACGCACCTTCACCGGGCGCGAGCCTGCGCGCAGGGTGAGGGTGTCGCCATCGGCGATCTGGCTCACCTGCCCGGTCAGGGTCGCGGCATCCGCGGTGGCGAGGTTGCACGCCAGGGCAAGACCCGCCATCCAGCGCCGCCGCATCATTCCGGCATGGCGGGCACGTTGAACACCTCGCGCAGGTAGGCCACGTACGACGGGTCGTAGTCCATGGTCTTTTCCGGGGTGTCGCTGATTTTCGCCACCGGCTGGCCGTTGCAGCGGGTCATCTTGATGACGATCTGCAACGGCTCGGGGCCCAGATCGTTGGTGAGGTTGGTGCCCAGGCCGAACGCCGGCTTGCAGCGGCCCTTGAAGCGCTCGTAGAGCTCGATGCACAGCGGCACGTTGAGGCTGTCGCTGTAGACGAAGCTCTTGGTGCGCGGATCCACTCGCATGCGCTGGTAGTGCGCGAGCATCTTCTCGCCCCACTCGAACGGATCGCCCGAATCATGGCGCACGCCGTCGAACAGCTTGCAGAAGAACAGGTCGAAATCGCGCAGGAACGCATCCATGCCGCACACGTCGGTGAGCGCGATGCCGAGGTCGCCGCGATATTCCTCGGCCCACTTGTCGAAGGCAAAGCGCTGCGAATCGCGCAGGCGCGGGCCCACCGCCTGGCACGCCTGCAGGTATTCGTGCGCCATCGTGCCGAGCGGCAGCAGGTCGAGCTTGCGGGCGAAATACACGTTGCTGGTGCCAGTGAGCTTGCCGCCGATGTTGTGCTTGAGCGTGGAGATCACTCGCTCCTGCCACGCATGGGAGAAGCGGCGCCTGGTGCCGAAGTCGGAGATGCGGAACTCCGGTTCGGCATAGCGCTGCACCAGACCGATCTTCTGCTCGAGCCTTCGCAGGCCCTCGGCCTGATCGCTGATTGCAGGCGTGTTACGAAAGTAGACCTCGCTGATGATCGCCAGCACCGGCACCTCGAACAGGATGGTGTGCAGCCACGGTCCGCGAATCGCGATGTCGATGCCGCCGGCCACCTCGGGTGCCGCCTGGATGTCGATGAAGCTCTCGTCGAGCCGGAACAGACGCAGCAGGTCGACGTAGTCGCTCTTGAGAAAGCGCAGCCCGCGCAGGTAGTCGAGTTCCTCGCGCCGGAACCGCAGCGCGCACAACTGCTTCACGGCGTCGCGGATCTCGTCGAGGTGCGCCGACAGATCGACGCCGCGGCTGCGGCACTTGAAGCGATATTCCGCCTGCGCCCCTGGAAACTGATGCAGCACCACCTGCATCATCGAGAACTTGTAGAGGTCGGTATCGAGCAGTGAGGAAATAACGGACATGAACCGGGTGCGGGCAGCCGCGGGTGGAGATGGCGCATTGTCACCGAATCGCCGCCGGGTTGCTTCGGCCCCGTGGCCATGGCAAGTTATGGCCAACCAACCACCATATTGATCGAGACCATGCCAACGTTCCGTTCCTGCATCGCCGGTGTCCTGCTCGCAGCGCCGCTGCTGCTCCAATGTGCCCACGCGCAGCAGGGCACCGACGAACAGTGGGAAGTCACCATGACCATGGAGATGGCGGGCATGCCGTCGATGCCGGCCATGACCATGAAGGTGTGCAAGCCCAAGGACAAGTCCGAGGAGGACCTGATCCCCAAGGAGAAGGGCTGCAAGGTGCTGGAGCAGAAACGCAGCGGCTCGACGTTCAGCTTCAAGATCCAGTGCGACCGCAAGGGCGAGACCATGATCGGCACCGGCGAGACCGAGTACATCAACAAGGACTCGTATCGCGGCACGCTGCGCATGACCGGCACGGCCGACGGCCAGAAAATGGACCTGAAGCAGAGCTACACCGGCAAGCGCGCCGGCACCTGCTCCGCCGAGGCCCAGAAGAAAGAGCTCGATACCAAGATCGCAGCGATCCAGGCGCAGGGCAACGAGGCCATCGCCAAGATCTGCAATGACGGCATGGGTTCGATGCAACCGATGTTCTTCATCGGCGACGGCGCCATCTGCAAGGACCGCAAGAACGAGTTCTGCTCCGCCGCAACCAAGGCCGGCCAGGACCTGCGCGACCCCGCCGCCTGGCCGCGCTACGAGAAGAAGAGCTGGCGCGAGGCGGTCAAAGCCTGCGGCGGCGACGACGTGGCCGTGGTGCGCGACGCCTGCAAGAGCGCGGGCGGCAAGCGCGAGCACCTGATGTTCATCGCCGGCAACTGCAAGGACGAAGCCGCGGTGCTGCGCAAGGCCAACTGCGATGGCCGCACCTACACTTCGGTGGATGCCGCCTACCGCGATTTCTGCGGCGCGACCGGCGGGCTGTCGTACACCGCGGTCGCGCCCGATGCAAAGGCGGCGCAGCCGGCGGCCACTCAACCCGCTGCCACTCAACCTGCGACCACCCAACCCGCTGCCGCGCCGCCGGCCGACAACAAGCCCAAGAGCACCACCGACAAGCTCAAGGAAGGTGCCGACAAGCTGAAGAAGTTCCTCAAGTTCTGAGGGGTATCGGCGGCTGCCGCGCATGGCGGGAACGCATCGTGGTGATCCCGCCGTGCGTGAGTCTGCGATGATCGGCGGCGGTGCCCTGCTTGCGCTTGCGGGTGGTGCTCCGATGCGGCGGGTGGCGCGGGCGCTGGTTTGCTGGACGCTGCTCGCTGTCGGCGGCGTTGGCGCCCAGTCTCCGACCGACCCCGCACCCGACCCCGCCCGCGCCTACCTGGTTGAGATCGACGATGCACCGGTCTGGTCGCAGGCGGCGTCGACGCCACTGCCGCCGGCCAGCCTCACCAAGATCATGACGGCGCTGCTGGTGCTCGAGGCCTGGCGGCCGGCGGAAATCGTCACTGCCAATGCAGCCGTGGCCGCGGCAACGGGTTCGCGGCTCGGCTTGCGAACGGGCGATCGCATGCGCGTTATCGACCTGCTCACCGGCGCCGTCATCGCTTCGGCCAACGATGCTTGCCTCGCACTTGCCATCTGGCGCGATGGCACCGAAGCGAAGTTCGTGGCGCGCATGAACGCGCGCGCCGCCGCGCTCGGCTTGCGCGACACGCATTTCACCAACGCCTGCGGGCATCACGCGCCGGACCATGTGTCGACCGCCACCGACCTCGCCGTGCTTGCGCATGCAGCGATGGCGCAACCGGTGTTCCGTGATCTCGCACGTCGCATCGACGCGGACGTCGCCACCGTCGGCGGGCGCCGTTTCCACATGCGCAACCACAACGCACTGATCGGCCGCTACGTCGGTGCCATCGGCGTGAAGTCGGGCTACACCCCGCAGGCCGGGCAGTGCCTGGTCGCCCTGGCCCGGCGCGGCGAGCACAGCGTGCTGGTCGTCATGCTCGGCGCCCGCAATCGCTGGTGGGACGCGCATGCGCTGCTCGACCGGGCGTTCGCGCAGGCGGATGGGCGCTGATCGGCCATACATCAACATTGACTTACGCCGTAAGTCATCCTAGATTCGAGTACTGCGAAAATCAGTGGTGATACGCCATGTCCACGTTGCTTGTCTCATCCAAGGGGCAGATCGTCCTGCCGGCAGCAATGCGCCGTCGGCTCGGATTGGGTCCCGGTGCCCGCCTCGAAGTGCGCGAAGAAGCTGACGGGCTGACGCTGCGTGTCGTTCGATCGGTACGGCAAGTCGATCTGAGTGCTCTCGCCGGCATGGTGAAGGCGAAGGCACACGGCAAACCCCGGCGCCTCGAAGACTTCGATGCCGCATCGCTGGTTGTTCGCGCAACCCCGACCAGGCGATGAGAGCCCTGGACACCAACGTGCTGGCCCGATTCTTCATCGACGATCCAGACGACCCGCAGGCAGCCAAGCAACGCCCCGCCGCTATTGGTGCCCTTTCGGAAAGGGCCTTCGTGCCGGTCACGGTCCTGCTGGAACTGGAGTGGGTGATGCGTGGGTTCTACGAGATGGGACGACGTGACATCACGAGGGTGTTGAGCGCGCTCGCGGGCATCGAGCACATCACGATCGAAGACCGCACCACCGTTCTGGCAGCAATCGATGGATTCAATGCGGGGCTCGACTTTGCCGACGCGCTGCACCTTGCCCGCAGTTCGCGTGCCGTGTCGTTTGTGACGTTCGATCGACGTTTCGCCACCCGTGCCCAGGCTCTGGCACTCTCGCCTCCGGTCGAACTGCTGCGCTGATTCCCTGCTCGGCACAACCCAGCGAGATCACCGCGTGAGCGCGCCAAGCGGCCCGTTCCATTTCGACGACCGGAACGTCATCGCCGCCGACCCCGCTGCGACGACCGGAGGTGTTGTAGTTCATGTTGGCGGTGCCAGCTTCCAGGGCATGACTTCCTGGGTGAGCGTGTCGAAGCGCGCATCCTACTGCCGGGCGATGGTGCCCGACGTGGTATCGACGATCTGGGTCAGGTGGGGCAGAACGTTGTTCTACCGTCAATCGGCAGGGGAATGTGTTCGTGCAAGATCTGCCACCGCGTCGCGGCGGTTAACATCCCCTCTTGCGCTGTCATGCGGAGGTAGCCATGGACTGGAGGCCGTACATCACCGCTGATCCTCAGATCATGCACGGAGCCGTGTGCTTCACCGGGACCCGGATTCCGGTCTCGGTCGTTCTGGACAACCTGGCAGCGGGCGAGACTGTCGCGACCCTCCTGGAGGAGTATCCGACGCTGAGGCCGGAGCACATTCCCGCGGCGATCGGGTACGCGGCGGACCTGGCGCGCGAGCGGATCGTTCCTGCACCGGTCTAGGAATGCCGGATGCCTGGGCGGTTCAAGCTCGGTGAGAACATCCCGCGAAGCGTTGAGCCAGTGTTACGCGAAGTCGGGCACGACGTCGAGACCGCCCGCTCGGAAGGGCTTGCCGGGGCGCCTGATCCCGATCTCCTCGCTGCTTGTTCCGCAGAAGATCGGATTCTCATCACTCTCGATCTGGACTTCGCAGATATCAGGGCCTACCCGCCTGGCAGCCATCGAGGTGTGTGGGTGTTGAGGCCAGCCACGCAGACCTTTGCTGCCGTACTGGACCTCTTGCTCGCAGGCATCCGACTCTCGTCGGTAGAGCGCACAACCGGCAAACTCTGGGTCATCGACGAAAAGCGCGTTCGCATTCGGGACTGATGCTGGCGACTCCCACGACCGGGGGCGATTCGTTTCCGGTGCCGGCATCTCCGGGCGTGCAACGCCTTCTGCTGATCCTCGTCGTCGCGCTCGCCTACGCGAACGCGCTCGGCGGTCCATTCCAGTTCGACGACTGGAACGTCATTGCCGGCAACCCGGCGGTGCATTCGTGGGCGACGTGGTGGCACTTCATGCCGGGCATCCGGCCGCTGCTGAAGGCGACCTACACGGCCAACTGGGCCAGTGGCTTCGGTACGGCTGGGTTTCACGCGGTGAACGTGGTGCTGCACGCCATCAACGCCTTGCTGGTGAGGGAGCTCATCGTCGCCCTGGCGTCGCGTTTGGGCATCTCATCACCGGCGGTCCCGTTGCTCGCCGCGCTATTGTTCGCGTTGCATCCCGCGCAGACCGAAGCGGTGACCTACATCTCGGGCCGCTCGGTGTCGCTGATGGCGTTGTTCCTGCTGATGAGCGTGTGGTTCCATCTGACCGCTGAGCAACGCGAATCGCCCTGGCGCTGGCGGGCACTGTCGGTGATCGCCTTCATCCTCGCGCTCGCCGCCAAGGAGAACGCCTGGGCGCTGCCGCTGGCGCTGGTCCTGTGCGAGGCGGTGAGGCCGGGATTCCGGTGGGGTACGGCGCTGCGGTCGACCGCAGGTCACTGGGCCGTGCTGGTGCTGCTCACGGTGGTGGTGTTCTGCGTGCCGGCGTTCTGGCGCCTGCTCGGCAACAGTCTCGACACGCGTTCGCTCGGCGACAACCTGCTCACGCAGATCGACGGCATCGGGTATCTGGTGACGCAATCGCTGAGCGGGCGGGTGCAGAACATCGATCCCGATCTGCCGGTGCGGACCGTATGGACTGCCGGTCTCGCGATCAAGGGCGCGCTGCTGCTCGCCGTGCTCGGTGCCGGCATCGCGCTGTTGCGCTCGCGGCCCTGGCTCGGTTTCGGCGTCGTGTGGTTCTTCGTGATGCTGCTGCCGACCAACACGATCCTGCCGCGCACCGACATCGCGAACGACCGCCAACTCTACCTGGCGCTGATCGGACCAGCGATCATCGTTGCCGCCGCGGCAAGTCGCTGGTTGTCGTCACGATGGTCGATGGTGGCGATGGCCGCCGTTTGCATCGCGCTCGGCGTCACGACGTTCGTCCGCAACCAAGACTATGCGAGCGAGACCGCGCTGTGGCGCTCGACCGCGCGCCACTCACCTGCCAAGGGCCGCGTGTGGAACAACCTCGGCTACTCGCTGGAGCGTGACGGCGCCCTCGATGAAGCGCGTGCAGCCTACCGCAAGGCTATCGATCTCGACCCCGCCGATTTCAGGGCACAGATGAACCTGGACCGGATCGCGCGGTAGCAGCTTCGTTCGGCGCGTCAGCCCTTGTCCCCCGCGCTCTCCGCCCACCGCGTCATCAGCGTGTTCGAGGGCAAGGTCTCGTCCACCAGCTTGCGCGCGGTCTCGACGCCGGCGATCGGCAGGCCTTTCGGGTCGAGTTTGCCGATCTGCACCAGCACGCTCGCCTGGTCCCAGTAGATGTGCTCGTTGTAGAGCTTGTCGCCGCGGAACTTGACGATCGCCACCAACGGGATCTCGACGAACTTGCCGGTGGGCGGGATGCCGGGGAGCATCCAGTCGACCTCGATGTCGTGGGTGAAGCAGAACAGCATCTCGTCGACCACGATGCCCTCGCCGATGGTGCGCGAGATCGGCACCAGCCGCGTGTCCTGCGGGGTCTTGGGAATGAAGTGATTCTGGTAGAAACGGCGCAGATGCTGGAAGCCGACGCCGCCGGTCATGGTCGGGACGTGGTTGACGTAGGGCTCGGGCACCATGGTGGCCATGGTGGCGTCGACGTCGCGGGTGCCGAATTCGTATTCGCAGTGCTTGTCCCATAGCGCCGAAAAATCATAGTGCGGCCCCATGGTGCGGCGGAACACGGCGATGCTGCGGTGGTGCGCCATCAGCGCGGAGGGCTTGTCGTAGTGCATGCCGCCGGTGCGCGCGAATGCATGGTCGACGCCGGGATAGCCGTAGATCGTCACGAGGTTGTTGCCCGCGAAGGCGGCCCTGATCTTTTCCACCGCCTCGGGCGGCGCGTACTTGTCTTCGCCGGCGAAGTGCAGCGCCATCGGCACCTTGATGTTGCCGGCTTCGCCGAGGTACTGGTCGATGGTGACGCCGTAGTAGCCGACCGCGCAGTCGACCCCGCTTCGTGCGGCCGCGAGATAGGCCAGCCGCCCGCCGAGACAGAAGCCGAGCGCACCCACCTTGCCCTTGACCTGCGGCATGGCGCGCATGGCCTTCACGGTGGCGGTGATGTCCTGCATGCCCTTGTCGGTGTCGAAAGTCTGGAAGTATTCGAACGCTTTCTTCCAGTCGGCCTCGGTGTAGCCGAGTTCGATGCCGGGCTGGATGCGCCAGAACAGGTCGGGCGCGACCACGGTGTAGCCTTCCTCGGCATAGAGATCGGCCACTTCGCGGATGAAGCCGTTGAGCCCGAAGATTTCCTGGCACAGCACGATGCCGGGGCCGTGGCCGGCCTTCGGCACGGCGACGTACGCCTTGAACTTGCCGCCGTCCGCGGCGGTGATCTCGATCCAGCTACCGGCCATGATGGTCGTCCTTGTGTGGGGAATGCGGCCCGGAGGGGGCGGCGGCAGCCCTGTCGCTGCGCAGGGCGTTGTACCTTGGGGGTCTTCGACAAGTCAACGCCCCGCCGGCCGCCGCAAGCCCGCCCGATGCTTGACAATGCGCGAGCCCGGACAATAGATTCGGGATGGTCCTGCCCGATTGCCGACCAACGACATCGCATCCGGACGTCATCCCGCCCGGATCCGCCGCCGATCCCGCCGCCGCACCGCCGCCAGCCGTCAAAAACACAGGAGACCATCTCGATGAAGACCCACAACCGCCGCCAGTTCATCCGCGCGTCGACCGCGCTCGCCACGGCGGCCGGCTTGCCGGTGTCGCTGCTGGCTGCCGCCGATTCGATCGCGGCCGACAACAAGACGCTCACCATCGCGTACAACGTCGCGCTGCCGTCCTGGGACCCCACCGTCGGCGTCTCGGCCGTGAACCCCACCATCCAGTCGGTCTACAAGTCGGTCTTCGACAGCTTCATCGACCAGAACCCCGACCTCTCGTTTCGCCCCGGCATCCTCACCAAATGGGGCTGGAACAAGGATCTCACCAAGGTCGAGATGGAAGTGCGCAAGGGCGCGTTCTGGCACGACGGTTCGCCCGTCACCCCCGAAGACGTGGTCTGGTCGCTGGAGCGCGCCGGCGACCCCAAGACCGGCAATCCGATCCAGTTCGTCTGGGGCAAGATCGCCAACTTCAAGATCGACGGCCAGAAGATCACCGCCGACGTGAAAGAGTTCGAGCCCACGCTGTTCAAGTGGATGGCCTTTCTCACCGGCTACGTGATGCCCAAGGCCGCCTACACCGCCACCGGCGCTCAGGGCTGGGAAGACAAGCCGATCGGCAGCGGCCCCTACATGGTCGAGAAGTTCGAGCGCAACGCCTATGTTCGCCTGAAGGCGTTCCCGAAGTACTGGGGGCCGAAGCCGGCGTTCGAGACCGTGATCTTCAAGTTCGTGCCCGACGCCTCGTCGCGCGTGGCCGAGGTCGAGAGCGGCGGTTCCGATCTCACGCTCGAGATCCCATACGAGGAGTACAACCGTCTCACCAAGGCCGGCATGGGCGGCAGCGCCACGCCGGTGTCCGACATCGGCATGATCTTCATCACCAACAAGGAACCGATGCTCGACGAGAACGTGCGGCTCGCGCTCTGCGCCGCCATCGACAAGAAGGCCATCGTCGACAAACTGCTGCTCGGCTATGGCGTTCCACTCGACACGTTGCAGGCGCCGCAATACGCCGCCTTCGACAAGTCGATCAAGGTCAAGTACGACCCCGAGGCCGCCAAGGCGATGCTGGCGAAGGCCGGCTACTCCGCGGCCAAGCCGGTGAAGTTCACCATCCAGACCACGCGCGGCTTCAAGCCGAAAGACTACGAGATGGTGTCGGCGATCGTCGGCATGTGGCGCAAAGTCGGGGTCGACGCCACCATCGAGCAATACGAGATCGCCAAGCATTACGACCTGCGCGCCCGTCACGAGCTGGCGCCGGCCGCGTTCTACAACTGGGGCAATTCGATCGGTGACCCGTCCACCTCCACCGGCTTCGCGATGTTCAGCTTTTCCCCGCACTCGGCGTGGAAGACCAAGGACGTCGACGACATGATCGGGCCGCTGTGGGGCGAGAAGAACGAAGCCAAGCGCATCGCCGGCTACCGGGCCACCGACCGCTACATCGCCGAGAAGGGCCTGGTGATCCCGCTGCTGCAGTACGTGCAACCGGTGGTGTATCGCAAGGGGCTGAAGTTCACGCCGCACATCGCCGGTTTCGTGCTGCCGCAGAACGTGAAGCCGGCCTGAGCGGCGCCGCTGCCATCGCTCGATCTCACCGACCGACCGCAACGTGCGCCTCGCTGCCGCGCACGCCGCACGTCGCCGGGGGTATCTGGGCGCAGGCCGTGCGCCCGGCCTGACGCCGCGCATGGCCGGCGGGTTCCTGCTGCGGCGCCTGTTGTGGGCCATCCCGACCTTGTTCGGCGTGGCCGTGGTGGTGTTCGTGCTGCTGCGGGTGGTGCCCGGCGATCCGATCGCGATGATGATCCCGCCGGGTGCGCGCACCGAAGACATCGCCCACCTGCGGGCGCTCTACGGCCTGGACAAGCCCATTGTCGCCCAGTTCGGGGTGTGGCTGGGCGAGGTGGCGCGCGGCCACTTCGGCGTGTCGATCAGCCTGCGGCAGGATGTGATGAAGCTGGTGCTGGGTCGCCTGCCGGCGACGCTCGAGCTGTGCCTGGTCGCCATCGTGATCGCGATCACCACCGGGCTGCTGCTCGGCGTGGCCGCGGCCTACTGGCGTCGGCGCTGGCCCGAGTCGGTGGTCGATGTCATGGCCGGCCTCGGTCTGGCCATTCCGGATTTCCTGTGGGGTCTGCTGTTCATCCTGGTGCTGGGCGTGCTGTGGCCGGTGCTGCCGGTGTCGGGGCGCCTCGATCCGCGGCTCGAGTTCGAGCCGCACACGCAGTTCTACCTGTTCGAGGCACTGCTGACCGCACGCTTCGACATCGTTGCCGGACTCTGCGCGCATCTGATCCTGCCCGCGGTGGCGCTGGCGCTGCCGCTGGCAGCGGCGCTCGCGCGCGTGGTCAAGGCGTCGATCAACGAGGTCATGAAACAGGACTACGTGATGCTGGTGCGGGTGAAGGGTTATTCGCGCGGTCGCATCATCCGCGCGGTGGCGCTGCGCAACGCGCTCATTCCCGCGGTCACGCTCACCGGCGTGCAGTTCACTTTCCTGGTCGGCGGCACGGTGCTGATCGAAACCATCTTCTCCTATCCGGGCATCGGCAATCTCGCCATCGGCGCGGTGATCCAGCGCGACCTGCCGTTGATCCAGGGGCTGGTGCTGTGCTTTGCGGTGCTGTTCATCGCCATCAATCTCGCCGTGGACGCCACCTACGTGCTGCTCGACCCACGGGTGCGCACGCGATGACCGCGGTAATCCACGCATGAACGCCTCGGGCCGGCTCTGGTTCGGCATCGTCGTCCTCGCGGTGCTGGTGGTGCTTGCCGTCGCGGCGCCGTGGATCGCGCCGCACGATCCGGTGGAGCAGGACCTGCTGAACACCTTCCAGCCACCGGCGTGGAGCGGCGGCGCGCGCGAGTTTCCGCTCGGCACCGACAGCCTCGGCCGCGACGTGCTGTCGCGACTGGTGTTCGGTGCCCGTGCCGCGATCACGGTGGCGGTGGTCGCCGCGACTCTGGCGGCCCTGCTCGGCACTGCGCTCGGCCTGCTGTCGGGCTATTTCGGTGGCTGGACCGACATCGTCGTGTCGCGGCTGGTGGAAGTCTGGATGGCGTTTCCGCCGGTGCTGCTGTCGATCGTGCTCGCCGCGGTGCTGGGCGCCGGCCTGCACACCGTGGTGATCGCGATCGTGGTCATCGACTGGACCCGTTTCTGCCGCGTGATCCGCGCCGAGGTCATGGTGCAGGCGTCGCAGGACTATGTTGCCTCCGCCACCACCATCGGCCTGCGGCCGATGCGCATCCTCGTGTCCGAGATCGTGCCCAACGTGGTGCCGCTGTTCGTGACCCTGCTGTCGCTCGAGATGGGCATCGCCATCGTGGTCGAAGCGGTCCTGTCGTTCGCGGGGCTCTCGGCCGCCAACGACACCGCCACCTGGGGCAGCATGATCCAGGAGGGGCGGCAGTACGTGCGCCAGGCGTGGTGGCTGATGATGCTGCCCATGGGCTGCATCATCGTCGCGGTGATCGCGACCAACGCGCTCGGCGACGGCCTGCGCGAACGGCTCGACCCGCTGGTGCGGCAGGGGCGCCGATGAGCGCCTTGCTCGACATCGACGACCTGCACCTCGCCATCGGCGGGACGCCGGTGCTGCGCGGCGTGTCGCTGCAAGTCGGTGCCGGTCGCATCGTCGGCCTGGTGGGCGAATCGGGCGCGGGCAAGAGCCTGGTGGGGCGGGTCATCCTCGGTCTCGAGCCGGAAGGCGCGCGCGTCACCGGCGGCAAGGTCGTGTTCGACGGGCGCGATCTCATCGCGCTCGGCGGCGACGATCACGCCGCGTTGCTCGGGCGCGATATCGCCCTGGTACCGCAGAATCCGATGACCGCACTCAATCCGGTGGCGCGGATCGAACCGCAGATCACCGATGTGCTGCGCCAGCATCTCGGGCTGCGCCACGGCGCCGCGCGCGCCCGGGCGCTCGAATTGCTCGACCGCGTGCACATCCGCGAGCCGGCGCGGGTATTGCGGCAGTTTCCGCACGAGCTGTCCGGCGGCATGCGACAACGCATCCTGATCGCCATTGCGTTCGCCTGCCGTCCGCGCCTGGTCATCGCCGACGAACCGACCACCGCGCTCGACGTGACGGTGCAGCGGCAGATCCTGCGGCTGCTGAAGGATCTCCAGGCGGCGCACGACACCGCCGTGCTGTTCATCACGCACGATCTGGGTGTGGTCGCCAAGATCTGCGACGAGGTGGCGGTGATGCATGGCGGGCGCATCCTGGAAGCGGGTGCCACCGCCGATCTGTTTCGCGAGCCGGCGCATGCCTATACCCGTGCCCTGTTCGCCGCGACGCCGCGCCACGATCGTCCGGACGAGATCCCGGCGCCGATTCCGGAGGCGTTGTCGCAGCTCCTGGTTGCCGAGGCGCAGGCGCTCGACGCGCGTCGAGCCATGAGGACGAAACGCTGATGGCGCTGCTCGAAGCCGCAGGCCTGTCGCTGGCGTTACCCGATCGCGCGGCCGTGCCGTTGTTCGGCGCCGCGCCGATGACCACGATCCTCGATGGCATCGATCTCACTGTCGAACCCGGCGAGTCGCTCGGCATCGTCGGCGAATCCGGCTCGGGCAAGACCTCGCTCGGCCGCACCTTGCTGCGGCTGTACCGGCCGACCGGCGGCCGGCTGCGGTTCGAAGGCACCGACATCACCGATCTGCCGGAAGAGCGGTTGCGGCCGCTGCGGGCGCGGATGCAGTTCGTATTCCAGGACCCGCTGTCGTCGCTCAATCCGCGGCATCGCATCGAGGACATCCTCGCGCAGCCGCTGCTTGCCTTCGACCGGGTCGGATCGCGTGCCGAAGGCCGGCAGCAGGCGAAAGCCTTGCTGGAGCGGGTGCAGTTGCCGGCGGCGTTCGCGAGCCGCTATCCGCACGAACTGTCCGGTGGCCAGCGCCAGCGAGTGGGCATCGCCCGCGCCATCGCGTTGCATCCACCGCTGATCGTCGCCGACGAGATCGTGTCGGGCCTGGACGTATCGACCCAGGCGCACATTCTCGCGCTGCTGCGCGAGTTGCGCGAGCAGGGGGCGCTGATCTTCATCAGCCACGATCTGTCGGTGGTGCGGGTGCTGTGCGACCGGGTGCTGGTGCTGTATCGGGGCAAGGTGGTGGAGGCCGGGCCGTGCGCCGAGATCTTCGCGGCGCCGAAGCATCCTTACACCGCGTCGTTGCTGGCCTCGATTCCGTTGCCGGCGGTCGAACCGGGGTGGCTGGCGGGAGCTGCGTGAGGCGCGGACTGCCCGCGTGCAGGGCGTATGTGTCCCCCAGGCTGGGTTGCGCTTCGCCACCCCCCAGTGGGCCGGTGCCCTTGGGGGCGGCAGCGCGGCCACCGTAGCCATAGAAGTTGATCGCATCGCCGTTGTTGTCGTAGCGGGCGCTGCCGCGGATCGAGTAGGTGAGCTCACGGGTTTCGCCCCGGGCGGCAAATTCGCGGCACCATAGCGCCATGGCCACTCCAGTCTCCGGCGCGTTCCCGCCTGCCGGCACCACCGTCGGCGGTCTCGACGCGCCGATCGCCGGGCTGGCGCAGGGCGGCGCGTGGACCTTCGGGTCCGGTGCGCGGGCGCTCACCTACGCCCTTCACGACCTGAACTTCGGCGAGGTCGTCCAGGACTGGACGCCGACCCGGGTGGCGACGATCGCGCAGGCGTTCGCGGCATGGGCGGCGGTTGCCGACATCCGGTTCACGCGCATCGCGGCCACCGGCGACATTGCCCGATCGCCAGCCGACCTCGGCCTCGTGTTCCAGTCGTTCGGCCAGACCAGCGCTCAAGGCGGCGAGATCGCGGGCTTCGGGCTGTTTCCGGATCCCACGTACGTACGCGGCACACTGTTGCCGCAAAGCGGCGAGACGCTGTCGGACTATCCCCGTCCGGAAGGCGACATCTACTTCAACATCGACTACGCGAACCGGGTCGACAATGGCGCCGGCAGCTACTGGTTCCTGGTGGCGATCCACGAGATCGGCCATGCCATCGGCCTCAAGCACCCGCACGACAACGGCGGCAATGCCCGCCCGACTTTCATCGAACTCGGCATCGGCGCGAGCGATGGTCCGTACCAGACCATCATGACCTACAACGACCTGCCGAGGGCGAGCCCGAACGCGGGTTACCAGGTCACGCCGATGCCGCTCGACATCCTCGCGATCCAGGCGATCTACGGTGCGAACAACACTTATCGCCTCGACGACACCGTCTGGAGCGGCGCCGACAACCATACGGTGCGCACGATCTGGGATGCCGGTGGCAACGACACGCTCGACTTCTCCGGTTCATCGCGCGCCATCGACATCGACCTGCTCGACACCGGCGGGCAGGTCTACGAGGTGGGCAACCTGTCGGCGGTCGCCATCGCCTTCGGTGTCGCGCTCGAGAACGTCACCGGTTCCCGCTTCGCGGACACCATCACCGGAACCACCGGCGACAACGCGCTGCGGGGCAACGGCGGCGCCGACTTCCTCGCGGGTTTCGAAGGCAATGATCTGCTCGACGGCGGCGCCGGGGCCGACACGCTGGCCGGCGGCGAAGGCGACGACACCTATGTGGTGGATAGCAACGCGGACCTGATCATCGAGCAGTCCGTCGGCGGCCCGGTGTTCGGGCCCGGTGAAGGCGGCGTGGACGAAGTTCGTTCGAGCGTCACCTTGGTCCTGGCCGACAACCTCGAGGTGCTGGCGTTGGTCGGCGCGGCGGCGATCGACGGTACCGGCAACGACGGGTCCAACCTGTTGACCGGCAACGGTGCCGCGAACCAATTGCGCGGCATGGGTGGCGCCGATGCCATCGATGGCGGTGCCGGTGACGACTTCATCGATGGTGGCGACGGCAACGACCAGATGGCAGGGGGCCCGGGCAACGATACCTTCGTGGTCGGGCAATCCAGCGATCAGGTCTCGGAGGCACCGAACGAAGGGTCGGACGTGGTGCGGGCAACCATCGATTTTGCCCTGCCCGACAACGTCGAGGAACTCCGGCTCGAGGGCAGTGCGGTTTTCGGCACCGGCAATGCGCTCGCCAACCGTCTCGTCGGCGCTGCCGGCAACAACGAACTCACCGGTCTCGGCGGCGCTGACAATCTCGACGGTGGTCCCGGCGCCGACACGCTCGTTGGTGGCGATGGCAACGATACGTATGTAGTCGACGACCCCGGCGATGTCGTGATCGAAGCGATCGGTGGCGGCATCGATACCGTCTTCACGTCGGTGCCGTTGGTGATGCCCGCGACCATCGAGAATGCCACCCTCACCGGTGCCGGCAATCTCGATCTCGTGGGCAATGGCGCCGACAACCTGTTGCGCGGCAACGATGGCGGCAACCGGCTCGACGGCGGCGGCGGCAGCGATGCCCTCTTCGGCGGCCTGGGCGACGACACCTATCTGGTCGAGGGCAACGACACGGTTTCGGAACGCGCCGGCGAGGGCACGGACGAAGTGATCTATCGGGGCAGCGGCGGCACCACGCTCGGCCCGAACGTCGAGAACCTGGCGCTCGCGGCCGGCGTCGGCGCACTGTCGGCAACCGGCAACGGCGTGGCGAATCTGGTCATCGGCAACGGCAGTCGCAACCGGCTCGACGCCGGCGACGGCAACGACACCTTGCTCGGCGGCGCCGGCGACGACACCTTGCTCGGTGGCGCCGGCGACGACCTGCTCGATGGCGAGCGCGGCGCCGACATGATGCTCGGCGGCGCGGGCAACGACACCTACCGGGTCGACCATGTGCGCGATGCCATCGGTGAAAGTGCGGGCGGCGGCATCGACACGGTGATCTCGATGCTGCGCGACTTCACGCTGCCGGCGAATGTCGAGAACCTGGTCCTCGGCGGCACCGGTCGCCAACACGGGTCAGGCAATGATCTCGCCAACACCATCAACGGCAATGTGGCGGCGAACATCCTCACCGGTGGCGGCGGTGCCGACCGGTTCGTGTTCGACGATGCGCTGGGTCCGGCCAACGTCGACCTCGTCACCGACTTCACCAGTGGCAGCGACAAGCTGGTTCTCGATCACCTCGTGTTCGACGGTCTTGCCTTCGGGACGCTCGCGGCCGCGTCATTCCGGGCCGATGCGGATCTGCAGGCCGGCGTTGCCACGACCGATCGCGTCTTCTTCGATACGACCACCGGCACGTTGTCATTCGATGCCGATGGCAGCGGGGTTGGGGCGGCGGTCGCATTCGCGGTGATTGCGGCCGGTCATTCGGTCGTGGCGAGCGACATCATCGTGATCTGATCGGCGGTGCGCCAAGCAGCCAAGCAAAGCGATCCTTCGAGTTGCCCCTCGCATATGTGAGAATTTGGCAGTTGCCCTCGGGTACTTCCCAACTGACCACGCTCTCGCACGGCTCCTGCCGCATTCGATGACACAACAGGAACTCATCACCTTCATCTGGTCTATCGCCAACAAGCTGCGCGGCCCATACCGGCCGCCGCAGTACCGGCGCGTGATGATTCCACTTACGGTACTGCGGCGGCTCGATTGCGTCCTGGAACCGACCAAAGACGCTGTGCTGTCCGAGCGCGCGAAGCTCAAAGCGGCCAAGCTGGACGACGTGACGATCGAGAAAACGATCAAGCACAAGTTCGGCCTCAGCTTCTTCAACACCAGCCGGTTCACCTTTACCAAGCTGCTGGGTGCGCCGAACGACCTCGCCCCCAATCTGGTGGCCTTCATCAAGGGCTTCAGCAGCCAGGCCCGCGAAATCCTGGAGCGCTTCGAGTTCGAGAAGGAGATCCAGAAGCTCGACGACGCCAACGCCTTGTTCGAAGTCGTCAAAGCCTTCGCTGCCGTCGACCTCCACCCCGATGCAGTGCCGAATACCGCCATGGGCTATGTATTCGAGGATCTTGTTCGACGCTTCAACGAGCAGGCCAATGAGGAGGCCGGTGACCACTTCACCCCGCGCGAAGTCATTCGCCTGATGGTGCATGTGCTCTTCGCACCCGACGACGCGACGCTCACCGAGCCCGGCATCATCCGCACCTTGTACGACCCCTGCTGTGGTACAGGCGGCATGCTGACCGTGGCCGAGGAGTACGCCAGGCGCGACGGGTTCGCTCCCGGCCTCACGCTCAAGGTGTTCGGCCAGGAATACAACGGCGAGTCTCACGCCATCTGCGGTTCCGATCTGATGATCAAGGGTGAGGACCCGGGCAACATCGTATTCGGTGACACGCTGGGTGACGGCAAGACCCGAGACGGTTTCCAGGGCCACAAGTTTCACTACATGCTGGCCAATCCGCCCTTCGGCGTAGAGTGGAAGAGGCAGTCCGATGTAGTGGAGAAGGAGCACACGGGCATCGGCTTCAAGGGCCGTTTCGGTCCTGGCCTGCCGCGCATCAACGATGGCTCGCTGCTGTTTCTGCTGCACATGATGAGCAAGATGCGTGAGCCGGAGGCCGACGGCACACGCATTGGAATCGTCCTCAACGGCTCGCCGTTGTTCACCGGCGACGCCGGCTCGGGTGAGAGCGAAATCCGGCGCTGGGTGATCGAGAACGACTGGCTGGAAGCTATCATCGGCCTGCCCGACCAGATGTTCTACAACACTGGCATCCTCACCTATGTCTGGATCGTCACCAATCGCAAGGCGGAGCATCGGCGTGGAAAGGTGCAATTCATCGATGCCACCACGATGAGTCAGAAGATGCGCAAGAGCCTGGGCAACAAGCGTAACGAGATGAGCGACGCGCAGATTGCCGAGGTCACGCGGTTGTATGCCGACTTCACACCGGGCGAGCGAGTGCGTGTATTCGACAACCGCGAGTTCGACTATGTCAGGCTAACAGTCGAACGGCCGCTGCGTCTCAACTTCCAGAAAAAAGAACAGTGCCGCCTCGAACAACAGTTTCGACGTAAAGAAAAACACCTACTTCAAAAAGGACGGCGTATCCGCATTCCCGCTCACAACCCAAGTCATCAACGAAGCTGTCTGGAACTCGACCGTTATCGACAAGCGACAGGCCATTTTGATGGCGCGGCTTGAGGCGCATTGGCGGTTGCAGAATCGCAAGTCGATTCTGGATGAATTTATGGAAAAAACCGCCAACGTGCAGGCGGCGCGCCCCTGATGAGCCTCGCCAGGCACAACGAAGCCGCATTCGAGACGACCATCGAGGCCGCACTGCTGGCGTCGGGCGGCTTCGCCAAGGGAGACGCCACGACGTTCGATCGCAAGCGTGGACTCGATGTCGGCGTCCTGTTGGGTTTCATCCAGGCAACCCAGCAGAAAGCCTGGAGCACGATCGCGACCTACCATGGCGATCAGGCCGGGCCGGTGTTGCTGGATGACCTTGGCAAGGCCGTCAACGCAAGCGGGTTGCTGCACGTGCTGCGGCACGGGTTCTCGTGCTTCGGCAGGACCATCCGCATTGCCTGTTTCGCGCCAGCCAGCGGACTGAATCCGGAGCTGCAAGCGCTGTACGACGCAAACGTGCTGACGGTGACGCGGCAGGTGCACTACAGCGAGAAGAACGAAAATTCCCTCGATCTCGTGCTGTCGCTCAACGGCTTGCCATTGGTCACCGCCGAGCTGAAGAACCAGTTCACCGGTCAGACGGTGCATAACGCGATGCGACAGTACCGGCAGGACCGAGATCCGAAGGAACAGGTCTTCCGCTTCAACCAGCGCTCGCTGGTACATTTTGCGGTGGACCCCGATTTGGCCTTCATGACCACCCGGCTCGACGGCAACGGCACTCGCTTCCTGCCGTTCAACCTGGGACATGGCGATGGCGCCGGCAACCCCGCCAATCCACGGGGGCACCGCACCTCTTACCTCTGGGAGAAAATATGGCAGCGAGACTCGCTGCTCGATATCCTCGGCCGCTTCCTGCATCTGGAAATCGAGGCCCGCGATGTGCTGGTCACGCGCGGCGGCAAGAAGGTAGTGCAGAAGATCAGGAAGGAGTCGATGATCTTTCCGCGCTATCACCAACTCGACGCAGTGCGCGCCCTGGTGGACTCGGCCAAGACGAACGGTACGGGGCGCAACTACCTGGTGCAGCACTCCGCAGGCAGCGGCAAGAGCAACACCATCGCGTGGTTGGCGCATCGCCTGTCGAGCCTGCACGATGAAAAAGACGAGCGCGTGTTCGATTCCATGATCGTCATCACGGACCGGCGCGTGCTGGACCGGCAACTGCAGGCCAACATCTTCGATTTCGAGCACAAGCAGGGCGTGGTGCAGAAGATCGACGAGGACTCTACGCAATTGGCAAAGGCGCTGGTGGATCGCACGCCCATCATCGTCACGACGCTGCAGAAGTTTCCGTTCGTGACCGACAAGCTGGCGACCCTTCCGCATCAGCGCTACGCAGTGATCGTGGACGAAGCCCACAGCTCGCAGTCGGGCGAGCAGGTAGCTGAACTCAAGGGCGTGTTGAACGATGCCGACCTGCGCGCGAGGGCGCAAGCGATCGCGGCGGACGAGGGTATCGAGGACAGTGCCGACGAGGCGATGCTGCTCACCATGCTCAAGCGTGGACGACAACCGAACATCAGCTTCTTCGCTTTCACGGCCACGCCCAAGCACAAGACGCTGAAGATCTTCGATGAACCCGGTCCCACCGGCACGGCGCCATTCCACCTTTACTCGATGCGGCAGGCGATCGAGGAAAGCTTCATCCATGACGTTTTGCTCAACTACACTACGTACAAGAGCTATTACCGGCTGGCGCGGGAATCGGCCGATGACCCGCTGGTCGACAAGCGCGAGGCCGCCAAGGCGCTCGCGCGCTACATGCAACATCACCCACACAATTTGGCTAGCAAGGTCGAGGTGATGGTCGAACACTTTCGGCAGCACACCCGCCACAAGATTGCCGGACGTGCCAAGGCGATGGTAGTGACGGGTTCCCGGCTCTCGGCGGTGCGTTACAAGCTCGCTTTCGACAAGTACATCGCCGACAAGGGCTATCAGGATATCCGCACGCTGGTGGCCTTCTCGGGCACGGTGGAAGACCCTGATGCCCCAGGTCGAACGTGGAGCGAAGACGGCATGAACGGCTTTCGGGAGAGCGAGCTGCCAGCGAAGTTCGAGACCGACGACTATCAGGTGCTACTGGTGGCGGAGAAGTACCAGACCGGCTTCGACCAGCCCCTTCTCCACACCATGTATGTCGACAAGCGACTCGATGGAGTACAGGCGGTCCAGACGCTCTCGCGTCTGAACCGCCGATGTATCGGCAAGGAAGAAACGTTCGTGCTGGATTTCTACAACGAGCGCGAAGACATACTGCTAGCCTTCAAGCCGTACTACGAGTCGACGGAAGCGGCCGAAACGACCGATCCGCAGAAACTGTACGAACTGAAGACTAAGCTAGACGCGGCACAGGTGTACCACCAGACCGAGGTCGAAGCCCTGTGCAAGGATTTCTTCTCGGACCCGAGCACAGGCGATTCTGTGCATGCGCGGCTGAGTAAGCACGTGGACGCGGCGGTCGAGCGCTTCAAAGCGCTGGACGAACAGGATCGCGACGATTTCGCGGGTTGGGTGCAGAGCTTTCGCAATCTGTACGGCTACCTGTCGCAGATCATTCCCTACCAGGACTCGTCGCTCGAGCGCGCTTACACCTATCTGCGATTTCTCGGTGCCAAGCTACCGCGCGCGAAGCAGGGTGATCGATTCGAACCTGATGGCGAAGTGGGACTGAAGTACTACAAGCTTCAGAAGATCGGCGAGGGGCAGGTCGACCTGAAGATCGGGGAAGCCGACCCGCTATACGGTCCGGACGAGGTGGGAAGTCGGCTAGCCGATAGCAAGAAGGTGCGGTTATCAACGCTGGTTGATGGGCTAAACGAAAAGTTCGGCACCCATTTCACACCCGCCGACCAGTTGTTCTTCGACCAGATCGAGGCGCAGGCCATAGAGCGTAACGACCTTCAGCAAGCGGCGAAGGCCAATTCGCTGGACGATTTCAAGCTGGTATTCGATCAGGCGCTGGACGGCCTTTTTATCGACCGGATGGACGGTAACGACGAGATCTTCCGGCGGGTAATGAGCGATGAACAGTTCCGCGCGGTGGCGGCCGGGTATCTGTTGCAGCGGGTGTACGGACAGGCGAGGAAGTAGCGATAGCCGAAGAGGGGTAAGGATATCCGGGCGTGACTGGCTCAGCACCACAGGTGCCCCCCGAGGACGCTGCGCCCCCTCGAGGGGGAAGGCGAAGCGCAGCGCAGCCTGGGGGTGGACGTCAACTCACCGCTCGAAGCCGAACACCATCGGCGTTGCCGGCCATACGCCACGCTCCACCACCTTGCCGTTCTCGAACACGAGCCAGCTCTGGCCGCCGTAGTGTGGCAGCCCGCGCATTAGCGATTGCAACGTGGCCGTGTCGGCGGCTTCGATGAACGCGATGCTCGCCGCGCGTCCGCGGGCGAGCCAGACGCGGGCGTTGCCTCGCTGCGGGAGCGTTGCGCCGATCGGTGGCAAGGCGTGCTGTTCGATCCAGGCCGCGATCCGCGCGGTGGTACCGATCACGATCAGCGGTGATGCCGGCACGTCGTCGTCGGGGCGGATCGGTTTCGGTGGCTGATCGGCGATGGCGTCGGCGAGCTGCCGCGCGGCCTCGTCATACGCCGGGTCCGGGTCGAGTATCACGAGTGCGGTGCGTGCGTTCACCATGACGTCGCGCAGGATCGGCGGGGCCTCGCCGGGGGCGAGCCGGCGCATGACGCGGGTGTCTGGATCGAGCGCGATCGCCAACGGCCGGGCGTCCACGGTCAGGGTCGCAGTGGTGGCGAGGCCGCCCACGTCGACGCTCTGCATCTGTTCGCCAAGCTCGGTGCGGATGCGCAACGGCACGCTGACGGCAAACGATGGCAAGGGTTGGACGATGCGCACCTGCACCCGCCACCCCTTCCCGGTGGGCTCGCGTCGCGCTTCGGCGATGTGCAGCGTCGGCGCGCCGGGTCGCTTGATCCATTGGGCGAAGAACGGCGCGAGATCGCGGTTGGAGGCCTGTTCGAAGGCATGCCGCAGATCGTCCCACGACGCCACGCGAAACCGTTGCGCCGACCAGAAAGTGCGCAGCCCCTGATCGAACGCCGCTTCGCCGATGAGATCGCGCAGCATCGAGAACACCATCGCGGCCTTGTTGTAACCGACGATCTGCGAGGCGCCGTGGGTGCGCGAAGTGAACGCCGCGAGCGGCGCATCGCCTGCTGCCGGCAGCGCGGAGTAATCGCGCAGCCATGCCAGTCGCATGGCGCGTGCCGGTGCTTCGCCTTCGCGGCGCTGGTATTCATAGTCGGCCATGAAGGTGGTGAGGCCCTCCGACCAGTTGCCGCTGGCGTAGTCCGGAAACACCCCGTTGCCCCACCAGTTGTGCAGGACTTCGTGGCCGAGCGAGGTGGCGCGGATGAATGGCAGGCGCAGCACGTCGGCGCCGATGTAGGTGAGCGTGGGCATGCCGAAGCCGGTGGGCGTCGGGCTCGAGACCACGCTGAATTCGGTGTACGGGTAGGGGCCGATGCGCTCGTCGTACCGGGTGAGATAGCCGACGACCGAATCGAGATAGCCCGGCGCCAGATCGGCCAGGGCCTGGGTGAAGTAGGTGCGCAGCCGGACGCTGCGGTCGCCGGCCAGTGTGATCACGCGCTCGTCGCTGCGATATGGGCCGGCCATGAGGTCGATGCCGTCGATCGCCTGCGCGAACTCGAATGCGGCCCGATAGCCGCTGGTGTCGTCGGTTTCCGCGAGCAGTCGTCCTGGCACCAGACCGCGTTGACCCGGCGGCAGCAGCAGCGTCACGCGATAGCTGGCAGGCATCGCGTCGATCATGGGATGCCAATTGGTGGCGGCTGGCAGGAAGGTTCCGCCGGCACTGCTCGCCGCACGCAGATCACCGAGCGTGTCGCGATGCTGCATGGTCGCGTCGAGCGCCGCGAGCGTACCGGACCATCGCACGCTCACCACGCGGGCATCGGTGCTGGCGCCGACGCGCCAGGTCTGGCGGTCGGCCGCAGTGCCGAGTGGCAGGGTGCGCCCGTCGAGTTGTATCGTCTCGGCGACGAATCCGCTGGCGAGCGACAGCGTCGCGGCTTTCCCTGGCGGTAGCGTGATCGACCCCTCACCGAGCAACGTGCGGGCGACCGGATCGATCGTGATCGTGAAGTCGAACCGTGCCGGCGCGGCGACGGCCGTGCCGGTGGCGATCAGGGCGACCGTTGCCAGAGCCGCCAGCCAAAGGCCGCCTGCACGTCGGCGGACGCGGCCGATCACGACGTGGCTGGCGGAAACTTGGCGATGATTTCGAGCGTCTTGCCGTCGCGCCGGATCTTGAGCGGCAGCCATGTGCCCGGCGCCTGGCGCTGCACGATCTCGCTCACGTCGCCGGGTTCACGCGGGGCGCGTCCCGCCACCTCGACCAGCACGTCGCCCTTGCGCAGGCCGGCGGTCTCGCCCAGACCGCCCTGCTCGATGTCCTTGATCGCGACCCCCTCGCTCGCCGGTTCGAGCCACAGACCGAGCCTCGGCCTGGGCTGATCGTTTTCCTCGCGCGCGGTGAGCCCGAACACCGCATCGGCGTAACCGGCCACCAGCTTGCCGCAATCGCTTTCGGGCTCCCAGGGCAGCAGCACCGCCGGATCGGCGACACCGAGCGCACGCAACTGATGCGGCACGCCCCAGCCGTTGATGACATGTCCGGAGCCCATCAAGGCGACCACCAGTGCGCCCGGGCGGGCGGCAAACACGCCGGCGATACGTTCGGCCATCGCCCGGTCCCACAGCAGTTGCGCCTCGCGGAACTGGCCGAAGCGCTCGTCGGTACGCACCGGTTCGTGTCCGGGCTCGCTCGCATGCTGCGAGTAGCTCTCGAACAGGAAGTCTTCGTAGGGGGCGAGTGCCGCGGCTGGACGCGTCAGGCCTGCGCGTTTTTCCGGTGGCAGTGCATCGAAGCCGCCGGCGCCGATCTCGCGCGACAGGTCGCGATCGATGTTGAGCGCCACCATCGGCACCCGGTTCATGCGGGCGAAGTGAAAGATCGGCAGGTACATCTGCGCGTCGTAGCCCCAATTGCGCTTCCAGTCGGTGGCGCGCAGTAGTTCGGCTTCGGTCAGGTCGCCTGCGACCCAGCGATCCAGCGCCGGCTGCGCGCTGCGCGGAAACATCTCGAAGCCGAGCACGAGATCGGGTCGGCGGGCGTGCAGCGCCGCCACGGTTTGCGCCTGCCAGCGATGATGCTCCCGGATATCGTGCCCTTCGCCGAGCAGTACGACCGGCCGCGTCGACAGGCTTGCGATCAGGTCCGGCGCGTCGATCGGGCGGGCGGCGCTGTCACCCAGTGCGAGCCAGCGGGCGCCGGGAACGCAGGCGGCATCGGCCGCGGCTGCCAGCGACGCGAGGGTGCCGCAGAACAACGCCGAGAGCAGGGCAACGATTCGGAGCATGGCTGGGTGACCGGTGATGATTGGCGAGAAGCAGATCGGGGCGAGAGCCAGCGGTAGCCCCGGCAGGATGGTTGCGGCTCAGAACGTCGGCGCCACGCGAGAGTTCCGTGGGGCCCCGAGTCTGTCAGCGACCGGCGGGCGTCGCAACAGGCCGGCGGAGGCACACGCCATTACCCCCGCCGGCCATGGCAAACGGCATTGTCAAACGCTATCATAAGATTCATTCGACAATCGGCCCGACCGTACCGGCAGCGCCGCCACCAGGGAGAATTCGCTTGAATGCACCGCTCGCCGCGCCGCAACTCGCCGCTTCGTCGGCCCGCCAGGGCCCGTGGACCGTCGAGGCGGTGCAGGCCCTGCTGGATCTCCCACTGCCCGACCTGCTCTATCGCGCACAGACGTTGCATCGCGAGCACCACGACCCGACCCGGGTGCAGTTGTCGGCCTTGTTGTCGATCAAGACCGGCGGCTGCCCGGAAGACTGTGCCTATTGTCCGCAGTCGGTGCGCTTCGACACCGGCGTCGAGGACCAGCAGTTGATGCCGCTCGATGCCGTGATCGAAGCCGCCACGGCGGCGCGGGCGGCCGGGGCGTCGCGCTTCTGCATGGGTGCCGCCTGGCGCGGTCCGAAGCAGAAAGATCTCGAACCCGTGATCGAGATGGTCAAGGCGGTGAAGGCGCTCGGCCTGGAGACCTGCGCTACGCTCGGGTTGCTGAAGGACGGTCAGGCCGAACAGCTCGCCGACGCTGGTCTCGACTATTACAACCACAATCTCGACACCTCGCCCGAGTTCTACGGCGACATCATCCACACCCGCGACTATCGCGACCGGCTCGACACGCTCGAGCGCGTCCGCGGCGCCGGCCTCAACGTGTGTTGCGGCGGCATCGTCGGCATGGGCGAAGACGTGCGTGATCGCGCCGGGCTCATTGCGCAACTGGCCAACCTCGACCCGTATCCGGAATCGGTGCCGATCAACTCGCTGGTCCAGGTCGAAGGCACGCCGCTGCATGGGCAGGAGCCGGTCGGGATCATCGACTTCGTGCGCATGATCGCGGCGGCGCGCATCACCATGCCCAAGGCATTCGTGCGGCTTTCGGCCGGCCGCGCCGCGATGACCGACGAAGGGCAGGCGCTGTGTTTCGTGGCCGGCGCCAACTCGATCTTCTACGGTGAGAAGCTGCTCACCACCGGCAATCCCGACGTCGACCGCGACCGCAGGCTGCTCGAGACGCTGGGCATGGGCACTCTTTGATCGGTACGCGCCACCGGCATCGAGGGCGCGCAACGGCATGAATGACTTCGCCCGCGGGCTTGCCGACCTCGAAGCGCAGTCGCTCCTGCGCCGGCGGCGTGTGGTTTCCGGTCCGCAGGGCCCGGTGCTCGACGTCGACGGGCGCCCATTGGTGGCGTTCGCTTCTAACGATTATCTCGGGCTTGCTTCCCATCCCGCGATCGCGGACGCCGCGATCGCGTCGATCCGCCGCAACGGCGTCGGCGCCAGCGCCTCGCATCTGATTTCCGGCCATCATGCCGAGCATGAGCAACTCGAGACCGAGCTGGCCCGCTTCGTCGCATTGCCGAAGGCCGTGTGCTTCGCCTCCGGCTACATGGCCAACACCGGCATCATGCCGGCGCTGGTCGGGGCCGGCGATGCGGTGTTTTCAGATACGCTAAATCACGCCTGCATCATCGACGGCGCACGCCTGTCGCGGGCCGAGATCCAGGTGTATCCGCATGCCGATGTCGGCGCGCTCGAATCGCGGTTGCGGGCGAGTCGTGCGGCCAACAAGCTGATTGTGAGCGACGCGGTGTTCAGCATGGACGGCGACATCGCGCCGGTCGCCGCCCTGGTCGATCTCGCGCAGCGTCATCAGGCGTGGCTGCTGCTCGATGATGCGCATGGGTTCGGCGTGCTCGGCGCCCACGGCGAGGGCACGCTCGCGCACCTCGGCATCGCGTCGGAGCGCGTGCTCTACATGGCCACGCTGGGCAAGGCCGCCGGCGTGTCGGGCGCATTCGTCGCCGGTGCCGCCGAGGCCATCGACTGGCTGGTGCAGCGGGCGCGCACCTATGTGTTCACCACCGCCACGCCGCCGATGCTCAGCGCGGCCGTGAGCGCGAGCCTGCGCCTGATCCATGCCGACGACTGGCGGCGCGAACGCATCCGCGACCACGCCGCGCTGCTGCGGGTCCGCAGCGCCGCATGGCCCTGGCGCCTGTTGCCATCGGCCACCGCGATCCAGCCGCTGATCGTCGGCGGCAACGCCGCAACCATGCGCCTGGCCGATAGCCTCATGGCAAGCGGATTCTGGGCGCCGGGTATCCGGCCGCCGACCGTGCCCGATGGCACCGGGCGGTTGCGGATCTGCGTCACGGCAGGGCACGACTCTGTGCACGTCGAGGCGCTGGCTGTTGCCCTGACCCGTATCGCTGGTGAGTGGTCCGAGGGCAACGCCGGCAATTCCGCTGTCGATTCTCCAGGTCACGCGGCCGAGAACGCGTCGGCATGAAGCGCGAGGCCGTCACGACGGCGAATGCCGCGCTGGTTGCGCGCAGCCTGCGCGCCGTGTGGCATCCGTGCACGCAGATGAAGGCGCACGAGACTTGGCCGTTGGTGCCGATGGTGAGCGGCGAAGGCGCCTGGCTGGTCGACGCAAACGGCAAGCGCTATCTCGATGCCATCAGCTCGTGGTGGGTCAACCTGTTCGGTCATCGCGAGCCGCGCATCGTCGCGGCGATCGAGGCGCAGTTGCACCGCGTGGAGCACGTCATCCTCGCCGGCTGCACGCATCCGCCGGTGATCGAACTGTCCGAACGTCTCGCTGCACTCGTCGGTGGCGGTCTCGGGCATGCGTTCTATGCCTCCGACGGCGCCTCGGCCACCGAGATCGCGCTCAAGATGAGCGCGCATTTCTGGCGCAACAGCGGCCGGCCGAACAAGCATCGGTTCGTTGCCGTGGCGCAGGGCTATCACGGTGAAACCATCGGTGCGCTGGGCGTGACCGACGTGGAGATTTTTCGATCGGCGTACGAGCCGCTGCTGCGTGCTGCGGCGCTCGTGCCCAGCCCCGACTGGCGCCTCGCCGAACCGGGAGAGTCGCCGCAAGACTACGCCGTGCGGGCCGCGCTCGCTCTCGAACAGCACCTCGAGGCGCACGCCGACAACACTGCCGCGATCATCGTCGAGCCGCTGGTGCAGTGCGCCGCGGGCATGGCGATGCATCACCCGGAATACCTGCGCCGGGTACGCGGGTTGTGCGACCGTTTCGATGTGCATCTGATCGCCGACGAGATCGCGGTCGGGTTCGGCCGCACCGGCAGCTTCTTCGCTCACGAACAGGCGGGCATCAAACCCGATTTCCTGTGTCTGTCGAAAGGCATCACCGGCGGCTACCTGCCACTGTCGGCGGTGCTCGCGACCGACACCATCTATGCCGCGTTCTACGACGACGACACCGCGCGCGGCTTCCTGCACTCGCATTCGTACACTGGCAACGCGCTGGCGTGCAGCGCCGCGCTCGCCGTGCTCGACATCTTTCGTGACGACGACGTGCTGGCGATGAACGCGTTGCGCACCGCGCGCTTCGATGCGCGCATCGACTGGCTGCACACCGATCCGCGAATCGCCAACGTCCGCCGCTGCGGCACCATCCTCGCCTTCGATGTGCCGATGGCGACCCCCGGATTCTCGCGCCGGTATGCGCAAGCGGCATTGGCTGACGGCGCGCTGCTGCGCCCGATCGGCAACACGGTCTACTTCATGCCGCCGTACCTGCTCACCGAAGACGAGTGGGTGTGGCTGATGGGCGTTTCCCGCCGCGCGCTGGACGCGGCGATGGCGTCATGAGGGCGGCCGGCACGTCGCTAGCCCTGTTCGTCACCGGTACCGACACCGACGTCGGCAAGACCCTCGCCGCGACGGCGCTGATGTTTCACTATCGCCGCCAGGGTCTGCGAGTCGTGGGCATGAAGCCGGTAGCGGCCGGTTGCCACGAAACCGCCGCCGGCTGGAAGAACGAAGACGTGGAAGCCTTGCTGGCGGCGAGCAATGTCGAGGCGCCGATCGAGGCAGTGAACCCTTATGCGTTCCGCGAGCCGATCGCGCCACACCTAGCGGCGGGTCGCGAGGGACGTACCATCGATCTTGGTCGGATCGTTGCCGGCTTCGAGGCGCTGCGGGCGCTGGCCGACATGGTGGTGGTCGAGGGCGCAGGGGGCTTTCTGGTGCCGCTCAACGATACCGAAGACTTCGGCGATCTCGCGCAGCGGTTGGCGCTGCCGGTGGTGTTGACGGTGGGTCTGCGACTGGGCTGCATCAATCACGCTCTGCTCACCCAGGAAGCGATCGAGGCGCGCGGCCTGCGTCTTGCCGGCTGGATCGCGAACCGCATCGATCCGCACATGCGTGCGCCGGCGGAAAATATCGACGCGCTCATGACCAGGTTGCGGGCGCCATTGCTGGGCGTGATTCCCTTCCTGGAAACCGTCGACGCAGCGTCCGTCGTGTTGACTCGCGGGGTCGATTTCTCGCAACGCGTCGGCACATCGCCCGAGGTCTGAGCCTCGGGCGATGCCATTGCCGGTCGCAGCTCAGGTGCGGCGGCGTCGAACCGCGAAGCCTGCCACGCCCAGACCCAGCGCCATCAACACGAACGATGAAGGTTCGGGCACCGGCGCGAAGGTCTTGAAGCTATCGGAGAGCGTCTGGTTCGGCCCGCCGAGCAGGTCGTAGGTGGCGATCTTCGCGTATTCGGTGGCGTCGGTATGCAGGAAGAAGAAGTTGGAGCCGGTGTCGCCGGCAGCCGGATCTCCCGGCCGAACGGGGTGATCGGTAAACAGGAAGTTGATGGCACCGTCGGGACGCCCGACGGGATTGAACACCCGCCCGGTATCGGCAGGCGAGGCGCCCACGCCGTCGATGCGCCAATCGGCGTCGACGATGTTGCCGTAGCCGAAGCCACCGAGCCGGAAAGCCCCGACATCGCCGCCGGTGGAGGTGGGATCGACCCTGATGCGCCAGTAGAAGTCGAGGGTGCCGCTCACGTCCTCCCGTACCACGCGGTTCTGCACGGTGCCGGAAATGTTGAGCGCGCCGAAGGAGAACGGCGTGAGTACATCCTCCAGCACCAGCCCCGCCAGTTCGGGCCGGGCGGCTGACGTGGTGCCGCTCAAGTGCGTGTCGAGGAACGGTTCGGCGACGAACCCCTTGTTGAGCGATACCGCGTGCGCCGGCGCGGACATGACGACCAGCAGGCTCGCAGCAACGGAAACCATCGCGAATGATGTCTTGATGTTCATGAAAATCTCCTCTTCCAATAGATTAAAGCGGAGTCCGATAGTAGTCCCACGGCGATTTCATGCAAATGAGTTTTTCGCGACAAACCCGGATTTCTTGCTTGGGCACGCCGCTCGGGATATTCCGCTGCGTTGCAACATGCATTCACGGTTACCAGGCTATTGCGCCTGCGCCGTCCGCGCTTTGTCCATGGGGTCGTCAAGGTAGCGGAACCGTATCTGGTTTGCCCAGGGTCCATTCTGGCCATGGCGCGTCGGACCGCAAGCGGGTCGGCACCCGAACCTACCAGCCGTCCTGCGCAGCATTTTTATCGAGTTCTTCTTGAAGGGTCTGTTCCAGCCTTTCGAAGGCTTCGTACACCCCTTCCCTTCGTTCGCGCACGGAGGGTTTTTCGGCCGCTCCGCGCAGAACGGGATCGCGTGGCTTGTAGAAGGCGTCGTGCTCAATCTGCCAGAACAGACCGGTGAGCGTCGGGACAACTTGAATTTCTGCTTGGATTTCGGAGCTCGTGGAGCATTTGCCATAGTACTTCCAAGCGCGCCACCGTTTAGGCTCACCGGTCTCTACCGGGTCGGGTGTCCAGTCGCCATGCTTCACATACTTCAATTGCACGAGTGCGTTGACCTCATCCAGCCGTGACTTCGGAAACACCAGAACCCGCAAAGCAGCCAGATCCGGAAGCGTCGTCAGGGTGTACTTGTCGGGGGTGTCTTCATCGAACTGCCGACCCTCGATGCGTCGGCGCAGTGCGCCGATGGCGCTATCACATTCCTTGGCGCGTGCTTCGATGTGAACGCGTTCGTGATGCTTGAGGCCGAGTCTGACGTCGAGGAGAAGATGTTCGACATCGGTCTGAAGCTGAAGCAGGACCTTCTTGATCTCGGGTGAAAGCTCCGAATACTGCTCCCGAAGAAAATCCTCGACCTTGCGTTGCGTCATCAGCCCAGAGCGTCGGCGAGATCGTGCTTTACACGATCGGAAGGCGGATCGTTGAAATAGAAAGCCCAGCCGTTTGCTGCTGGCTGCTGATCGACAAGATCACGGATCTCTTCGAGCGAGTGGTCCTCGACGTACTCCAGGCTCAACGCCTGCCGTTTCGTCCGATTGAAATAGATCATTCGGTCGAAGTGGTATCGATAGCCGGAAGCCTCCAACAGCGCCTCCTTCTTGGCAAGTTCGGTCATTGACGTCTCCAGCATGGGATTGCACGAATGAATTCTACTACTCGGTCAAGGCGACCTTTCTCTCCGAATCGGGATCGGCGATACAGGCTCGGTCGGTGGTGGTGTAGTGTTGTCCGGTCTCAACGGCAAGAACCGCTGATCGTGTTGAAACGTCTTCTCCTGATCGTTGGTGCCACGCTGGCTGCGATCGCATTGCTGATCGCAGTCGGCCTGCACCTCGGTGCGCGCGCACTCGAAGGAAAGGTGATCGCCGCACTCGGTCCGCGTGCCGAAGTCGGCTCGACCTCGATCGGCTGGACCGGTGTGGTGCTGACCAGCGTGCGGGTACGGTCGGACCGGGCGCACTGGCCGACGGACGATGAGTTGCGGGCCGAGCGCATCGTGGTGACGCCCGATCTGCGCGGCCTGATCGGTGGCGAGATCCGCATTTCCACGATTCGCGTCGAGGGTGGCTACCTGTCGGTGTTCCGCACCCGGGCCGGCAAGGTGACGCTGTTGCCCGCCTTGCTCGAACGCAACGCCGCCGACCGCACGCCGGCTGCGCTGCCAGCGGTCACCATCGGCAAGATCGAACTGCACGCGGCGGCCATCGACTTCTTCGACGCGTCGGTGCGCCAGGCCGCCGTGCTCCAGCGCCTGGAGCACATCGAGGCGTCGCTCACTGATCTGCGCCTGCCGGCGCTCTCCGGGCGGTCCACCCTGAAGGTGGAAGGCGTGCACAAGGGCGTTGCGCACAATGGCTCGATATCGTTCGCCGGCACGATCGAGTTTTCCTCGCTCGATGGCGGCATCGCCCTGCGCCTGCGCGGCATCGACCTGGTTGCCTTTCAGCCCTACCTGATCCGGGCCATGGAAAGCGGCGTGCGGCGGGGGTCCATCGATCTCGACCTCGATGCCACCGTGCACAAGCGCCGGCTGAAAGCCCCCGGCACCCTGGTCATCGTCGATCTCGAACTGGCGCCATCCGAGGGCCATGGCGGTTTTGCCGGCCTGTCGCGACAGGCGCTTGTGGCCTTCATGAAGGACCGCAAAGAAAACATCACGGTGCATTTCACCCTCGAGGGTAATCTCGATGATCCGGCGTTCTCACTGAACGAGAACTTCGCCACCCGGGTTGCCGCCGCACTCGGCAAAACCGTCGGCGTGAGTGTCGAAGGGGTGGTGCGCGGCGCCGGCGACGTTGCCGGTCAAGCGGCGAAGGGTCTGGGGACGGCGGTGAAGAAACTGTTCGGACGCTGACGAAGAACGGCGGCGTAGCCTGGGGGTGGGCGTCCCCTGCTAGAACTTGCCGAACCGCAGGTAGGCCTCCTGCGGATCGACGCCTTGCAGGATCGCGGTGCGCACGCTGTTCTCCTGCTGTTGCACCTGCTCGGTACGGGTCACGACATCGGCGGCGATCTCGCCGGGGATGATCACCACGCCATCGCGGTCGCCGAGCAACCAGTCGCCGGTGCGGATGGTCACGTCGCCGATCGTGACCGGCTCGCCGAAGCGGTCGGGCACCCAGCGGCCGACGATGTCGCTCGGGGTGTTGAAGCTGCAGAACACCGGGAAGCCGAGCCCGAGAATCACGTCGGTGTCGCGACAGCCGCCGTCCACCACGTAGCCACGAATCCCGCGGAACTTGAGCGTCTCCGCCGACAGCTCTCCCATCAGCGCGAGCGCGTAGGTGTTCGGTTGGCACACCACCACCTTGCCCGATGGGGCTTTCGACAGCAGGCCGGTCCATGCCAGCAGCGTGTCGTGCGCGCTGCGGGTCGTGTCGGCATGGCCGCCGAAGGTCCAGATCTCGCCGGCCAGTCGGCGTGACGGATCGAGTGCGCGGATCGCGGCGGGGAGCACGCAGCGGTCGCGGCCCATGGCCCGCAGGACATCGTGCACGGCGGCGGCGTAGCAGGCTTCGAGACGCGAGGCGAGATCGGTTGCGGGCTGGGTCATGGTTGCGCGACCTCCTGAAGGGGATCCGGATTGCCGTCGCCGGTGAACATGCGGACGGCTTCGTTGACGGCGAGCGCGAGGACGACCGTGCCGCCACCGATGAGCGCCAGCGTGCCCGGCGCCTCGCCGATCACGAGCCAGGTGGAAGCGATGCCGAAGATGGTTTCCAGCTCCGCGAACAGGCCGACTTCGGCGGCGCGCAGATGGCGCGATGCGATCACCATCAGCAGGCAGCCTACGCCGAGCTGGATCACGCCCAGCGCGAGCAGGTTCGGCAGGTCGATCGCGGCAACGTCGAACGGGAGCGCGAACGGCAGCGACATCGCGCACGACAGCACCCCCGCGATCAGCACGGTGGGCACCATGTCGGCACTGGCGCGCATCTTCCGCAGGATGGTGACGTTGAGCGCGAACGCCACCGGGATCGCCAGCGCGATCAGGTTGCCGCTGGTGCCGCCGGCCGAGAGCGAATCGGCGAACATCAGCGCGATGCCACCGAAGGCCGCGCACATGGCGACCCAGGTGCGCATCGGTACTCGTTCCCCGAGCAGAAAGGCGCCGGCGATGGCGGACATGAACGGCGACAGGCTGGTGAGCACGAGCGTGTTGGCGACGGTGGTGCGCGACAACGCGACGATGAAGCAAACGAACATGACGGAGAGCAGCGCACCGGAGATCAGCCCCGGCAATCCGACGGCGCGAATGCGGTGCCATACCTGCCCGCGGTACTGCGCGAGCAGCACGCCGAATAGAAATACCACCATGAAGAATGAGCGCCAGAAGGTGATTTCCCAAGCATCGTGCAAGGCCAGGGTCCGCACCAGCACGCCCGCGGTCGCCCAGCAGAGCGTGGCCCCGAGCATCATCAGCAGCCCGCGACTATGTCCTGCGGAAGCGTTCACACCAGCGCCGAGGGGAGTGCCACCCCGAACTTGTCCGCCCACGGGGTGAGCGCGGGCAGGATGGCCGGATGCAGGTTGACGCCGTCGACAAGCTGTTGCCGGCGGCGAGCGAGACCCCCTTCGCCGGGCAGGCGCACGCGTTCGACACCGGGGCGTGGCGGCACCCGCCGGCAGAAGTCGGCGATCCATCCGGTCTGGCGGGTGAAGGCGCCGGCACCGGCGAACAACCGCGGGTCCCACACCTGCAGGAACACCTCGCCGGTCCAGCCCTCGACCGGATCGGCCCGGCCATGCCCCGACAGTCCCTGGGTCATGGCCTCGACCATCAAACCGAGCGCATAGCCCTTGTGTCCATATTCGATGCCACCCAGCGGCAGCAACGCCCCCTTCGGCGTCCGGGTCATCACCGCCGGATCGTCGGTCGCGTTGCCCTGCGCGTCGATCAGCCAGGGCCCGGGCAGCGGCTGTCCGTGGCGGTTCAGGCGCGCCACCATGCCGTTGGTGGTGATCGACATCGAGACGTCGATGAGCACCGGGTCGCCATCGGTCGGCCAGCCGGCCGCGATCGGGTTCGGGGTGATGGCCGCCGCGCTGCCGCCGTGCGGCGCGACCGACTGGTTCTCCTGGGCGGACGTCATGATCTGCACCACCATGCCGCGGTCGGTGGCCCGGGTGAGGTAGGCGGCGAGGCACGCAATGTGATGCCCGCGCCCGATGGCCACCGAACAGGTGCCGTACACCGCGGCGCGTTCGCAGGCGAGTTCGAGCGCCTTCACGGTCAGCCACGTGCCGGGCAGGCGATCGCCGTCCCAGGTCACCGCCGCCGGAAAGTCCGCGACGACGCGCGGCTCGCCGTGGGTCTTGAGCGTGCCCTTGCCGATATCGGCGAGATAGGCCGCGAGCAGGTTCAGCCCGTGGGTGTCGTGGCCCAGCAGATCGGCCTCGACCAACACGTCGGCGATCACCACCGCCTTGTCGGGCGGCATGCCGGCGGCTTCGAGCAACGCGGTGGCGAAGAGGGAAAGCGTCGATGCCTGGAAAACGGTCATGGGATAGTGAACGGTTGAGCCGAGGCACCGCTGCCGTCGCGAGGCGGCAGCGGTACCTCGTTACATCATGATCATCTGGCGCACGGTGTGACCCGATGCCAGGGCATCGAAGCCTTGGTTGATCTGATCGAGCGTGAGGTGGGCGCTCATCAGCTTGTTCACCGGCAGATGGCCACGGCGATACATCTCGACATAGCGCGGCAGGTCGCGCGGCGGCACGCACGAGCCGACATAGCTGCCTTTGATGGTGCGTTCTTCCGCCGTGAGGTTGACGTGCTGCAACGCCCAGCGCGCATCCGGATGCGGCAGACCGGCCGTGACGGTGGTGCCGCCGCGGCGCGTGACGCGGTAGGCGGTTTCCATGGCCTGCACCGACCCCGCCATCTCGAAGCCGAAGTCGACGCCGCCGTTGGTCATGTCCTTGACCTTCTGCACCAGATCGGCATCCTTCGCGTTGACTACCGCCGTGGCGCCGAGCTGCTGCGCCAGCGCGAGCTTGTCGTCGTGCACGTCGATCGCGATCAGCTGGCTTGCGCCTGCCGCCGCCGCGCCGAGCAGTGCGTTCAGGCCGACACCGCCGAGGCCGACGACCGCGACTGTGGCGCCGGCAAACACCTTCGCCGTGTTGAGCGCTGCCCCGACGCCGGTGAGCACCGCGCAACCGAACATCGCGGCCTCATCGAAGGGCAGGGTCGTGTCGACCTTCACCACCGAGCCGCGGTTGACCACCGCGTATTCGGCGAACGCCGAAACCCCGACGTGGTGATAGACCGGCTGCCCGTTCTGCGACAGTCGCATCGCGCCGCCCAGCAGGGTGCCGGCGCCGTTCGCCTTGTGTCCCGGCTCGCAGCGTGCCGGAAAGCCTTCCTTGCAGGGCATGCACTCGCCGCAACTGGGCACGAAGATCATCACCACATGATCGTCGACCTTCAGGTCGGTGATGCCCTTGCCGACCTCGGCGACCACACCGGCCGCCTCGTGCCCGAGCACCATCGGTGTCTGGCGCGGCCGGTCACCGTTGATCGACGACAGGTCGGAATGGCACAGACCGGCGGCCTTGATCTGCACCAGCAATTCGTGCTCGCCCGGCGGCGCAAGATCGACTTCCTCGATGTTGAGCGGGCGGCTCTGCGCGTACGGCTGCGGCAGACCGATGTTGCGGATGACAGCGGCTCGTATTTTCATCGTGTCTCCCGACCGGCCATCAAAGGGCGCACCCCTTTGGCATGCGTAACGAAGGGAACTCCTGAAACGGAGGGACCCCGCCCACAGGGTCCCCCGAGGACGGGGCGCCCCCTTGAGGGGGAAGGCGAAGCGCAGCGCAGCCTGGGGGTGGGTGTCATTTTAGTAAGTGGCGCGGCCGCCGGAGAGGTCGAACACGCCGCCGGTGGTGAAGGAGCAATCCTCGGTGCACAGCCAGGCGACCATCGCCGCGATCTCCTCGACCAGGCCGAAACGGCCCATCGGGATCTTCGACAGCATGTAGTCGATGTGGAACTGCTCCACCTGATCGAAGATGGGGGTCTTGACCGCTGCCGGCGTGACGCAGTTGACGGTGATGTTGTTGGTTGCCAGTTCCTTGCCGAGCGATTTGGTCAGCCCGATGACAGCCGCCTTCGACGCGCTGTAGGCCGACGCCTTCGGGTTGCCTTCCTTGCCGGCAACCGACGCGATATTGACGATGCGGCCGTAGCCGTTGGCCGTCATGTGCGGGGTCACCGCGCGGCAGCAGTAGAACAGGCCGTTGACGTTGATGTCGAACACGCGCAGCCACTCGTCGATCGGATAGTCGGCGACCAGGGCGTTGGCGCCCGCGACCCCGGCGCTGTTCACCATCGCATCGACCTTGCCCAGCGCCGCCACCGACTTCGCCAGCCCGGCTTCGACCTGCGCGTACTTGCTCACATCGACCTTGACGCCGATGTGCTTGCCGGCGCCCAGGGAGGCTGCCTTGGCATCGATGTCGGCCGCCATGTCCCAGATGGCGACCGTGGCGCCCGACGCCGCCAGCCGCTGCGCTATCGCATAGCCGATTCCGGATGCGCCGCCGGTGACGATGGCGCCGCGCCCGCTCATGTCGAGCTTGTTCATCTTGTCTGTCTCCCCCATGGAAAATGTAGCGGACCCAAATGAAGCGGACCCATATGTGTAGCGGACCCATATGGCTGTGGCGGACCCATATGGCCCGCCGCAGCGACCCGTGATTCTAAAGGATTGCCCGTCAGTGAAGGATCGCCCGTCAGTGCCCGCGCGTGAAGTAGACCAGCGCCGCGATTCCGACCGCCACGGCAATCCAGACCCAGGACGGAATGCGGCCACGCGCGCTCCGCGCTGCCTGAGGTGTCGCGGCGATTCCGGTGGCCGCATCGGCCGCTGCCAGCGTGACCTCGGCCTCGGTGTCGGCGGCCGCAACCGGTGTTGGCGCCACCGTCGCGTTGAAGCGCACGAAAAAATCCTCGGCCATCTTGCGGGCGACGCCGTCGATCAGGCGCGAGCCGATCTGGGCAAGTTTGCCGCCGACGCTCGCGGTGGCTTCATAGCTGAGGATCGTGACCGCGCCGTCCTCGGTCAACCGGACTTTCGCGCCGCCCTTGCCGAAGCCGGCGGCGCCACCCGACCCCTCGAACGCCAGGGCATAGGAGTTCGGCGGATCGAGATCGCTCAGCACCAGCTTGCCGGCGAACTTCGCCTTCACCGGGCCGATCGCCGCGGTCATCGCGACCTTGTACACGGTGTCGGTGACGCGTTCGATGCTTTCGCAGCCTGCGATGCAGGCCTGGAGAATCGCCGGGTCGTTGAGCGCTTCCCACACCTGCTGGCGCGGCAGCGGGATGCGTTGTTCTCCGGTCATGTCCATGGGGTCGGGCTCCTGATGAGGTCGGGCGGCGCGCGCCGTAATCGGTGCGCGCAGGCAATGGCGGAGGCCAAGTATGCCCAGCGTTCGGGCGTTGCGCATCCTCACCGATGGACGGTCCGGGCAACCGCGGCGACCTATCAGCGACGTTCTACCCCAGGGGTGAGGGCGGGGCGAAGACTCAGGAATCACATGCTGCCGACAATTGCGCTCATGCCGCGCGACTCACGGACTTGCGCGTGGTTCGCGTTGTCGGCCCGACCAGCGTTGGCAGACGCCGGATCGTTGCCCCAACTTTTGCCTCTGCCAGCCGCAACTCATACAGCTTCTGCAAGGTCAACCAGAACTCCGCACCGGTACCGAAAAAATGCGCAAGCCGCAGCGCACTATCTCCGGTGATGGCACGTTGGCCATTCAGGATTCCGGTAATTCTGTTGGTAGGCACCTCGAGCCGCCGCCCCAGTTCGGCCGCGCTCATGCCGAGTTCCCTGAGCTGTTCGGCGAGGTGCTCGCCAGGGTGAATTGCGGTGCGTGCCATTGTTTCTTCTCCTCGGTGTCCGGGACGTTCGTCACAGGAGACGCTGCGCCCTTCCTTCAACTTGCCCGCAATGCTCGTCGTTGCGACGCCCGCCCCGCCGGCCGCTGCCCCAGCGCCTTCGCCAGATCGGCCAGGCTGTCGATGCTGTGTGCGGGCAGGAAGGCATCTACGTGCGGCAGCATCAGTTGCACCCCGGTGGCGATCGGCCGGAAGGCGTCGTAGCGCAACAACGGGTTGAGCCATACCAACTGGGTGCACGACTTGCGCAACCGCTCCATGGCATCGCCCAGGTCGCGACCGGCGTCGCGATCCAGGCCGTCGCTGATCAGCAGCACCACGGCATTCTGACCGAGCACGCGGCGCGACCAGCGCAGGTTGAACTCGGTCAGGCTGGCGCCGATGCGGGTGCCGCCGGACCAATCTTCCACGGCCTGGGTGCTGGCGTTGAGCGCCACATCGACATCCCGGTGGCGCAGGTGCCGGGTGATGTTGGTGAGCCGCGTGCCGAACAGGAAGGTGTGGACGCGATCGCGGTCGTTGGTGATGGCGTGCAGGAAGTGCAGGAACATGCGCGAGTACC
>JANXYG010000087.1 GCA_025350245.1 Betaproteobacteria bacterium | reverse complement strand
CGGCCGCATAAACAAAAACCCCTCCACGTTCTCCACCTTCTCGTAGATGAACTCCCCTGCCTCCGTGTCGCACAGGTGCTTGAAGTAGTCTTTCGAACTCATCCACCAGCGGTAGCCGCTGTCTTTGGGAACGGGATCGGGAATCTTGAGCGAGTGGGCGAACCGGCCTTCGGGCGTGGCGACCCACTCGGCGGGCACCGGCTCGGGCTGGCCCCCGACTTTGACGAATTTGGTCCACTGATGGGGAGGCGGACGGCGTTGGGATTGGCTGCCTACGCCGGCGTCTTTGTAGGCGTCGGCCTGCGCATCGGTGTGCGCGATGAGCAGCGCGAGCAAGACAGCGGCACCACAGCGCGCGCGTTGCAGGCCACTGCCCCGCCCGCCCCTGCGGTCACTCCAATCGATACGCCGCCGCCCGATGGCGGCGGTGTCGAAGCCGATTGATGCAGGGCACCCGCTTGTCATCCTGACCCCCTGAAAGAAAACCCGGAATCGCCAGACTGCCGGGAGTGCATGGCTGGAAGCGACGGCGCCGCTAGATGCGGCACCGGCGACCACGCACGACGACTTTACCGGCGTGTCCCGGAAGGACGCAACAGCAAACTACGGGAATCCCTTTTTCAAGATCATTCCAAGCCCGTCAGAAACCACGTCAGCACGTAATCACGTTCAATCACCGCTTCGGGGACGCGCCGCCCGCCCGCGGTCGCCAGCATGTGCGAAATCAGCGAAATGTTGCGCTGAGGAATCATCAGCCAAGCCTCACGGCATCGAGTTCCTCGGGAGTCACGTTGAGCTGTAGCCGCCAACGTGAGACGAAGGCCCCCTCGGCGGGGCGCAATGGATCGAGGCGTTGGTAGGTCGCCGTCAACATGCCACGCAACGGTTCCAGCATCGAGGCGTTGGCCATGCCGTAGTGTTCGAGCAGGTAGCCGAGACGACGCACGACGGCGCCGACGGCGAGACGTTGCGCGTAGGCCGTCAATCGTTCGACCTTCAAGACATCGCGCTTCATCCACAGGCCCTTGGCGACGTCGGTGATGCCGCCAGCAAATGCCGGGTGGCGGAGACCGTCGATGATCGTGCGCTCCATGTCGCTGATCATCACGAAGCGCTCCTTGTCGACCCAGTGCGTCATCACCCCGAATTCTTGTTCCGTGGTGACGTGGACAAACCGGAAGTCATGGCCACCCACCGTCTGCGGCCGCACGCGCCGCGTGCTCGACACATACACGGTGAAGTTAGGCTGCGTCACCATGCGGTGCAGTTCAAACGCGGTTCCGTGCGACAGAAAATACGGCGCTGGGCCGACGAGTTCGCGTGCGATCAGGTAGGGACTGTCGACATGCTCGGTGGCCCGGCCGAGTTCGAAGGGCACGAGGTTGTACAAACCGGGCTTCAGTCGCGCCACCACGCCTCGCCGCAGGGCCTTGTGCACGAGATTGCGTGCGGACGTGGCTGACAGGCCAGTGATCGAACCCACATCCTTCAAGGTGAACGTGGACCGTCGCCGTTCATTCAGCTCGGTGACGAGCTGTGCTGCGCGTGGGCCTAGCGTCTTCGGCAGAGAGTTATAGTTTTTGATCAATTCAATTCCGAAAAAGAAACGAAACGATCGTTAAATATAATCCTGACGATGCCTCTCAGCAAATTCGAGCCGTTGCCTGCGGGAGGTCATCAGCCGTAGAGCAACGAGAATCTGCTGACGTCGTGGCCCAGCTTGGCCATCAGTTCCAGCAGCTTGGCTTCGCTGACGCCGCGGAACTGGCCGCGGGTGATGCGTGAAACTTTGGACTGGTCTACGCCGAGCAGCTCGGCGGCGCCTTGCTGGGTCAGCCGGCGGGCCTTGATGGCGCAAGCGATCTCGGCGGCGAGCTGGGACTTGCGCTGCATCTCGGCGGCGTCGGCATAGCCCAGATCGGGGTAGACGTTGGTGCTGCCTTCTTCGATCACGATCTCGGTCTTGCGGCTCATCAGCGTGCTCCTTGTTTCGTTTGCCAGGCATCGAAGTCCAGCTTCGCGGCCTCGAGTCGGGCGTGGATCAGGTCCATGTTTTCTTTCGGTGTCTTGATGCCGCTCATGGAGTTCTTCTGGAAGCAGTGCAAGACATACTAGTACTTCTCGGTCTTGCCGCCGCCCTTCACTGAGTGCGATCACCCAATTTGATGGACCAATGATCGAGTTTGGTGATGGTCTTGGGAGCCATCGGGCAGCGTGAACATCGTCGGCGGTTTGCTGGCTGGCACGATGCTGTTCAGATCGCCGTTGGCCATCAAGAGCGTGAA
>JANXYG010000072.1 GCA_025350245.1 Betaproteobacteria bacterium | reverse complement strand
TTTGCCAATCGTTCGCGGCGGGTCCTTCAGGCCGGCGATATCGAGGAAGGTCTGGCAGCGGCGGCGGCGATCGGCGATGACCGGTTGCAGCAGCAGGCGCAGGGACAGGTATCGCCGGAAACCTTCACACATGGCAGTTCCCAACAACGGGTGCACTGGTTCAAGCGCGGCCTTGATTCAGGAGATGTCGGGGCGTGCGACACCTTCAAGGCCCAACGACCGTAACCAACGCGAGCTTGGCATAGACTGCATATCCGAGTAAAAAATCGATCAAAACGATAGCATGTGATTGCCAGTGATGCTCGAGTACGGTTAGGCTGCAAGTGGTTTCGATACGGGGGTATTCGGAGAGTGAAGACACGTCTGGCATGGGTGGCGCTCGCACTGGCATTGGGTCCGATGTCGAGTCACGCCCAATCGGCTGCCGTCCCGGAAGGGCCGCGTTTCGACATTGCTCGCTATGTCGTGGACGGCAATACCCTGCTGCCGGCCGCGAGCATCGACCGAGCGCTCGTGCCGTTCACCGGCCCGAAGAAAGCTTTCGCCACCATCCAGCAGGCCCTCGCCGCCCTGACCAAGGTCTATGCCGACGCCGGCTATACCGCCGTTCAGGTCACCATTCCGGAGCAGGAGATACGTGGCGGCGACGTGCGTTTCCAGGTCCGGGAACTGAAGGTCGGCCAAGTCGTAGTGGAAGGCAATACCCACTTCGGCGCCGACAACATCCGGCGGTCGCTGCCCGCTCTGGCGCCGGGCATCAGTCCGAATGTCGATCAGGTCGCGCGCAATCTCCTCACCGCCAACGAGAACGCCTCCAAGCAGACCCAGGTTCTGCTGCGGGCCGGTGACGCCGATGGAACCGTCGACGCCGTCGCCAAGGTGCGCGATCAGAACCCCCTGCGATTCGGTTTCGGCATCGACACCACCGGAACATCCTCGACCGGAATCCTGCGCGCGAACGTGGCCGTTCAGCATTCGAATCTGTTCGACCGCGACCAGGCGTTGTCGGCCCAGTACATTACTTCACCCGCATATCCCAGCCGTGTCTCCATCCTCGGCCTGGGTTACCGCATTCCGTTGTACCAGTTGGGCGACTCGGTCGAGTTTGCCTATGTGTATTCGGACGTCGACTCAGGTACGGTCAACACGTCCGCCGGCCGGTTCGGCATCAGTGGCAGCGGCAATTTCTACACGGCCCGCTACAACTTCAACCTGCCGCGCACCGCCGAATTCGACCAGCGCATCATCTTCGGCGCCGATTGGCGCGAGTACCGCAACGACGTACGGTTCGTCGGCTCCAGCGGAAGCCTCGTCCCAGACCTCACGCTGCATCCGGTGAGCATCGCGTGGTCCGGCCGATGGCATCCGCAGGATCAGGACCTGTCCGGATTTCTCAGCGCCTATCACAACATCGCCGGCGGTAGCGATGGTGACCAGACCGCCTTCAACCGACCGGGTGCCCGACCCGGCGCTGCAACCAATTACACCCTGTATCGCCTTTCCGCCAGCTACACGCGGCAGCTACCCCGTGATTTCCAGGTACGCGCCGCCGCCAACGCCCAGTTGACCAACGACATGCTGGTGGCGGGAGAACAGTTCGGCCTCGGTGGCCTGGATTCCGTGCGTGGTTTCACCGAGCGCGAGATCGCCAACGATCGCGGCCTGCGCACCAGCCTCGAAGGCTATTCGCCGGATTTCGGTGCCCGTCTTCATGCCGGCGTCAGCGCGCGTGCCTTGATTTTCTTCGACTACGGGCAGCTCAAGCGCAACGGCGCGCTGCCCGGCGAGAAACCGGGCGAGGCGGTCAGCAGCGCTGGTGTCGGACTGCGGCTGTTCTATGGCAACAACGTCAGCCTGCGCCTCGACTACGGCACGGTCATGCAGCCCGGTGGTTTGCAGGGCCGTGGCGATCAACGCCTGCAAGGCGCATTCGCGTGGTTGTTCTGAACTAAACCAACGGGAGCCGATCATGGCGCGACCTATCCCCCGAATCCTGCTGCGGCGCAAGCTGCTTTGCGTTGCTATCGCGGCCTGCTTTCCGCTGGTGGCAAACGCCAATCCAGAGGGTTGGAACGTGAGATCGGGCAGCGCCTCGTTCACCACGACCGGTGGCATGCTGAGAATCGACAACACGCCGGGTGCGATCATCGATTGGGCGTCGTTCTCGATCGGGCTGGGCGAACACACGCACTTCCAGCAGCAGTCGGCCGCGAGCCAGGTGCTCAATCGCGTCGTCGGCGGTAACCCTAGTTTGATTCTCGGTACGCTCACCTCGAACGCTCAGGTGTTCCTGATCAATCCGAACGGTGTCGCATTCGGTCGAGATTCCACGGTCGATGTCGCCAGCCTCGTTATCTCGACCCTCAATCTGTCGAACGCCGATTTCCTCGCGGGCCGGTTGTCGTTCCCGGGCCAGCCCGGCGCCGGTTCCATCCGCAACGATGGCACGCTCCAGGCCGCCTCCGGTGGCCGCATCTACCTGGTGGCGCCGACCATCGAGAACCATGGCGTCATCGCCGCGCCCGATGGTTCCGTGGTGCTCGCCGCGGGCCACAGCGTCACCCTGATCGACAGCAAGCGTCCCGACGTGCAGGTTCAGTTGACCGCCGGCGCCGATCAGGCGGTCAATGTCGGCCGCATCGTGGGCGGCCATGTCGGCATCTACGCCGCTACCATCCGCCAGGGTGGTTCGATCAGCGCGACCATGGCGGTCGCGGGCGAGAACGGGTCGGTCATCCTGAAGGCGACAAGCAGTGTAATCACCGACCCCGGCAGCAGCATCGTCGCCGGCGGTGTCGGCGGTGGCAGCGTCGACATCTCCGCCGACTTCTTCTCGCACGCCGGGTCCATCAACACCGACGGCGGCATCATCCGCATTGCCGCTGGCAGTGTCTTTCAAAGCGGTGCGATCCGGGCGGACGGTGCCTTCGGCGGCGAGATCACCGTGCGCTCGTCCGGCAATGTCTGGCAGACCGAGTCATCGATCATGTCTGCCAATGGTCTGATTCGCGGCGGCGAGATCCGCGTCGATGCTGGGGCGGGTCAGTTGTTCAGTTCCGGCCGCTTCGAAACCATGGCGTCGGCCGGAAACGGCGGCCGCATCACGCTGACCGGCGACCGGATCGCGCTGGTTGCGGCAAGCGCCGACTCTAGCGGTACGACCGGCGGAGGCGCGATCCGCATCGGCGGCGATTTTCATGGTGCCGACGCGGGCGCCCCGAATTCGCAGTCGGTCTACGTCAGCGATGCGGTGTCATTGCGCAGCGATGCCACCGTGCGTGGTGATGGCGGCACCGTCGTCGCGTGGTCCGATGGGTCAACGCGATTCGCGGGCTCGATCTCGGTTCGTGGCGGGGCCAACGGCGGCAATGGCGGAATGGCCGAAGTCTCGGGTGCGGGCGACCTTCGCTACTCAGGCAATACCGACGCGACCGCATCGCGCGGGCTCACCGGCTTGCTCCTGCTCGACCCCAAGAACATCATCATCGACGACTCTGCGCCGGGCAGCAGCAGCGGCTACATCATCGGCGATTTCATCGACCCCAATCCCACGGCGGGTGGCAACTTCGGATCCTCGTTCAACACCAGTCTGCTGTTCAACGGCAATCTTCTGGTCCGGGCACCCGACGCAACCGTCGGCAGTTTCGCCAACGCCGGCGCGACCTATCTGTTCAACGGCACCACGCGTGCACTGATCGGCGCGCTGACCGGCAGCAAGGCGAACGACCGGGTTGGCGCGAACGGTACTTTCTTCCTGAACAACGGCAACTACATCGTCCGCAGCGAAGACTGGAACGATGGTCGTGGTGCACTCACGTTCGGCACGCCAGGCTCGCTGGTATCGGGTGTGGTCGGCGCCGGCAACAGCCTGGTCGGCGGTACTGCGGGCGACCACATCGGCAGCGGCGGTATCGGCCAGCTCGGCGGCAACACGATCTGGATCGGCAGCCAGCATTGGGCCAATCCGGAAACCCAGGCGGCCGATGCCGGCGCATTCACGATCGTCAATACTGTTTTCGGAACCCACGACACGGTCGGCGCACTCAACAGCCTGGTTGGAACTCACACCGGCGATCTGGTCGGCGATTCACCATCGAACAAACTGTTCGCCACGAACGCCGGCGGGCAGGTGCTGATCACCCCGACCTGGAATGCTGCGCGAGGCGCAGCCACTTTCATCAACGTCGACAGCCCGGCGGTCGGGCCGGTTGGCAGCAACAACAGTCTGATTGGCAGCACCGCTGGCGATGGCGTCGACATGCGGGTCGAAATCCTTCAGGGCAACGGCTATGCGGTGGTCTGGCCGAGCTGGACCAACACCGACCGGGGTGCCACCAACGCGGGCGCCATCACCTTCAACTTCAGCAACGTCGGCACCAGCGGCGTGGTGGGCGCCACCAACAGCCTGGTCGGCAACGCGACCGGCAGCATGACCGAAGCGCGCATCGTCACGCTCGCCGGCAGTTTCGGCGACAACTATCTGGTCGCCAATCCCGGCTGGAGCGATGTCGCCGCGCAGCAGACTGCCAATGGTGCGGTGACCTTCGTCGCCAGGAGCACCGGAATCGCGGGTGAGGTCACTGCCGCCAACAGCCTGATCGGGGGCAGCGGCAACCAGCGTATCGGCGACGATGTTCGGGTGCGCGGGGACGGCAACTACCTCATGGTGGCCCCGAACTGGACCAACGAGGTCAACGGCGTCGCCAAGGCCGGCGCCGTCACTTTCGGCAACGGCGCAACGGGTGTGGTCGGCGTGGTCTCGGCAGCCAACAGTTTCGTCGGGATATCCGTCAACGACCAAATCGGCAGCGGCGGCATCTACAACGTCGCCAACGGGAACTTCGTGATCGCCAGCCCGGAAGTGTCCAATGGTAGAGGTTTGGTCGTCTGGGCAAATGGTGCCACCGGCGTCACCGGTACGCCGGATTCCCTTGTTCCCGGCCTGCGGGGATCGACCCCGGGCGACCGCGTCGGCAGTTTCGTCACCGTATTGTCCAACGGCAACTACGTCGTTCACTCGAGCGAGTGGAGTTTCGACGACGGCAACGGTACCGTGCTCAATCAGGTCGGTGCGATGACCTGGGTGGCCGGTGTCACCGGCTTCATCGCGGGTACGTCGAACAACATCGGCGTTGTCAGCCGCGCCAACAGCCTCACGGGCGCCGCCAGCGGCGCTCGCTTCGGTTCCGGCGGCGTGCAGCAATTGTCCAACGGCAACTATCTCGTCCTGAGTCCCGACTGGACCGACGACACGTCGAATCCGGAGAAAGGCGCCGTCACCTACCTGCTGGGCGATAGTGGCAATGTTCCCAACGGAGGCTCCGCGGGAATCGCATCCGCAAGCAACAGTCTGGTCGGAAAGTTCGCCCATGACCGCATCGGCGCCGATATCGCGGGCGGGCTCGCCGTGAGTGAGACGTTCGGCGGCACCAATCCCGGCATCGTCGTACGCAGTCCACGCTGGAACTCGGAAACAGGCGCCGTTACCTGGATGAGCGCCTCGGACGGAAGCCTCCCTGGGCAGACAACGATTGGCGGTGTCGTCGATGTCGGCAACAGCATTGTCGGCACGGCGGCCGGTGATCGGGTCGGCGAGGAGTTTCGCGATCTCTTCAACGGCTCGTACCTGATCGGCAGCCCGCACTGGAGCGATGCCGCACGTGGCATCCAGCGCGTGGGTGCCGTGACGCTATTTCGTTCGGAAACGGGCGAGCGCGTTGCCGACAATGCCACCTTCGGCATGCTTTCCAGCGTCAACAGCTTCGTCGGCAATGCGACCGACGAAGCTATCGGCCATGTTCAGAACGACATTCACCAGGTCTTCGTGGGCGGCGGTTCGCGCTTCCTGCTGTACTCCCCCGATTTCAATGGCGGCAACAGCGCGCTGACCTGGCTCGGCGACGGCACCACGGCGGTGACCGGCATCATCGGCGCCGCCAATAGTCTGGTCGGTGCCGGCGTCAGCGATAACATCAATACGGTCAACAACACCATCGTGGTGTCCAGCCCGGGCTGGAATGGCGGCCGCGGCGCGGTCACCTTCATCGCGGCCGACGGCGCCATCTTCGGCACCGGCGGCAAGACATTCGGCACCATCGGCGCCACCAACAGCATCGTCGGGTCGTCGCCCGGCGTCGGATCGTCGCCCGGCGACGGCATTGCCTACCAGGGCAGTTTCTTCGCCAACCCGGGCGGCAACGTCGCCGTGGTCGGGTCCACCAGTTGGAACGGCAATCGCGGCGCGATCAGGTTCGTCGACGCGGGCGGCGGCGTGGGTGTGATCGACCAGACCAACAGCCTCGTAGGCGCCAATGCCGACGATCGCGTCGGATCCGGCGGCTTCACCGCCTATGGCGGGGAAAGCAACCAGCAGCGCGTAGTACTGAGTCCTGACTGGAACGGCGCCCGTGGCGCCATGACCTACTACACCAAGGGCACCCTCGATGCCGCGTTCGCCGCGGCGCACGGCCTGATCGGCAGCACCGCGAACGATCGCGTTGGCAGCAACGGCATCGAAGGCGTCGGCTTCAACGGCGCGTCGGTATTGAAGAGTCCCAACTGGAAAGGTAGCGCGGGTGCCGTCAGCTATCTGGGCAATGGCAGCACCACCGTCACGGGGGTGGTGTCGGCCGCCAACAGCATCGTCGGCGCCTCGGCTAACCAACAGGTCGGCAGAAACGGCGTGCTCACGCTGAGCCAGAACGCCTATCTGGTCCTCAGTTCGCGCTGGACCGACAACACCTCGGCCAATCTCGGGGCCATCACCTGGGTCGATGCGACGACCGGCCGGCCCATCGATGGCAACGGTGTCGTCAGCCGGGCGAACAGCCTGGTCGGCCCGGTCGCGGGCGCCCAGTATGGGCAGCGATCCTTTGACTCGGACTTAGGCACCGACGTGCACGTGCTCGGCAACGGCAACCAGTTCTACCTATACGCACCAACGGTTCCGTCGGCATCGGCGGCGGTCAGCGGCGGCCGCCTGATGCTGGTGGATGTGTCGACCACCGGCGGCACAGCGATCGGCCGACTTTCCTTCACCAATCAACCCGGCGGCGACGTCACGATCCGCGGCACCGCCATCGCAAGCGTGCTCGCGACGGCCAACCTGGTACTCGAAGCCAACAACGACATCACGCTGGTCGCCGGCACCAATATCACCGTTGCCGGCACCCGCGGGCATTCGCTGACGCTGCGGGCCGGTCGCGGGGTGCTGCTCAACGGCAGCATCACCACCGCCAACGGCGACCTCACCGTCATCGCCAACGAGCAGATCAACACCGGTAGTGCCGCGACCGGCGTGGTGGCGGCGAATCGTGACCAGGGCCGAGCCGATATCCAGATGGCGGCAGGCACGGTCATCGATGCCGGCACCGGCGATGTGCGCCTGGAGATTCACGATGGGCGCCGCGCCACCAAAGCGAGCGCGGGTTTCAACCCCGGTGGCGACATCGCGGCGCGCGACATCCGCGGCGCCAACATCGCGCTGCTCAACCGCAGCCGTCTCCAAGACAGTGTCAGCGCGGTGTTCCTCGATCCGGCCACCGCCATCACCACCACCGGAGCCGGTGGGTTGCTGTCGATCAGTGCGCCGTCGCGGATCACGGCAAATGGACTGGTGCGGGCACCGGGCGGACGCATCGAGCTGCGCGCCGGCGTGCTCGAGTTCGGACCGTCGTTCTCCACCGGCGGCATCGCTTACGACGCGAAGGACATCCTGATCGCTCCCGAGGGGACGACCGGCACGGTCCTGCAAGTCGGTGGTGTCCTCAATGAATCTCCGCAAGGCATGCTCTACGTGAGTCAGGCCGCGCTCGGGCACTTCGCCACCACCGGCTCGCTGGTGCTGGGCGATGTCGCCACGACCGCGGTGGGTTTGGGCAATGCCGGTGGCGGCGTCGCGCTCGGCACCGGTTCCGGCGGTGCCGAAGGCATCGGCGGGCGGGTGATCGTCACCGGCGCCACCGGCAGCGTCATCACGGTCGCGGGGCCGGTGCGATCGACCGCGGCGGGTCTGGTCATGACGGCCGGCCGGCTCGTGGTGGAGGTGGATGGGTCGATCGTCAGCGGCGGCAGCTTGTCGCTGGTCGCCCGGAACGGTATCGACATCCACGGCAATGTCGCCGCCGAGCGCAACCTCGAGATCGCTACGCCGGGTGCCCTGAGTGTCCGCGACGCCCGCGTCACGTCCAGCTTCGGCAGCATCGCCATCAACGTCGGATCGCTGGACATCCTCGCGTCCCGTGCCGGCGAACAAGGTACGGAAATCGTCGCCAGCGGCGGGCGTGTCGTCGCCAATGTCGCCGGCGACGTGAACATCGTCGCTGGAAGCCGATCCAACTCGTTCGCCCGGATCGGCAGCCGGTCGGCCGAATGTGTGATGAACATCGGCGGAGATCTGGTTCTCGAGGGAGGAACGGGCAGCGACACCTTTGCCAGCGTCTTCGGCCATCCGGACGTGGGCACTGCGGCCAGTCCCATGAGCGTCGGCGGCAACATCGTCCTCACCGCCGGTGCCGGCGAGCGCGCTTTCGCGCGGATCGAAGCGGCCCAGCCCGACACGATCCACCTTGCTTTCCCAACGCGCAGCAGCGGTGGCTATACCGTCAACGGAAAGGCGGTGGTGGCCGACGGCGACAGCGGCTTCTTTGCTGGAGGACAGGTGGCGGTGCTCGACCGCAATCTGCTCATCACTTACGGTCAGGGGAGCGCCCCTCCCTTCGACCCGACCGGCGCGAACGTGATCGCGGCCGAGCGTGGGGCACAGTTCCCGTTCCGGCGAGGGCCGCGTCCCGGGGAAGACGACCTCTCCTTGCCGAGCTGCCGCTGATGCGCGCGCCTGCCCACATCGCCGCAATCGCGCTCCTGCTGGCCGCGGTGCCGGGCTTCGCGCAGCAGGCCGGCAAGGCGGTCACCGTGACCGGCGTGGTCTCGATCGAACGACCGGATGGCGTCGTGCGCCTGGCTGCGCCAGGCGCCGCGCTGGCCGCTGGTGAAACGGTGCGCACCGAAGCGGGGAGTCAGGCGCGGCTCGATCTCGCCGACGGCACGCAGATCGCGATCCGTCCGTCGAGCGCGTTCAAGCTCGAACGCTACCGGTTCGCGGTCGATCGCCCGGCCGAAGACAACGTCGCGCTGCGTCTGCTCAAGGGCGGACTGCGCACGCTGACCGGCCTGATCGGCAAGCGCAAGCCGACGGCGTTCGAGTTCAGCACCACCACCGCCACCATCGGCGTGCGCGGCACCGATTTCGTTGCGCGTCTGTGCGCCGACGATTGCACGGCCGAGAACAAGCGCGCCGCCGGCGCACCGGTGCCGCCGGCACCCAATTACGCCGGCAAGGTGTTTTCGCTCAACGGGACCTTGCGGGCTGCGCGCACCGGCGGCATCGTCCCGTTGAAGGTCGGCGACACGGTCTACAGCAGCGACACGCTCGAAACCGGCCCGGCCGGCTTCAGCGTCATCGTGTTCCGCGACGGCACTCGAATGCTGCTCAAGCCCGACACCATCTTCGCCATCGAAAACTTCCGCTACGAACCGGCGCAGCCGGCGGAAGGCAGCATCGCAATGCGCCTGGTGCGCGGCGGCCTGCGGGCGCTCACCGGACTCATCGGGCAGCGCAATCCCGCGCGCATGCAGGTGAGCACCAGCGTCGCCACCATCGGTATCCGGGGAACCGGGTTTGATCTCAATTGCAGTGGCGCCTGCGCCGCCGGCGGCAATGGCGCGAGCGCCGGCCAAACCGGCGAGCTCGCCGGCCTGACGATCTTCACCTGGAACGGCCGCACCTTCCTGGTCAATGAGCAGGGCACCATCGAGATCGGCACCGGCGAGGCCGGTTTCGTCGGCGCCGGACTCGGGCCACGCAAGCTCGATACCATTCCGTCGTTCTTCCTCAACGATCCGTCGCCGCGGCCGGACCAGCTCGACATCGACCAGACCACCCTGTTCGGCGTGCAGAACCAGAATTTCTCCGAGGCCGGCGTCTATGTCTACGTGCGCGACGGCGCCGTGGTCCTGACCGGCCCGGGCGGCGAATATCAACTGGCCGCTGGCGAAGTCGGTCATCTCGACGGCGACGGCCGTGTCTTCACCCGGCTGGGTGCGGTGCCGCTGTTTCTCGATCGCGACACCTTCCTGCGCTACCTCGACTACGACAACCTGTCCTGCGGGCTGCGATAACGTCGGCACGGCGTCTGCTGGCCGCGTCTGATCGCATCGAACGCGGGAAGCGCAGGGCAGGCGACCAATCCCGAGATCGTACCGGGCCGCAAGTTGCTCATGGATCTGGGCCTGGATCTGGTCCAGGGGAGCACCGTGCGCGAGCCGGCGGTGCGGGCGGAACACGCAGCGCCATCGCCGGTCCATTGAGTGAGCAAACAACGGAGGCGCGGTTTCCATGAAAATACTCATCCTCGGCAGCGGGCTGCTCGGCACCGCCTCGGCGTGGTACCTGTGCCGCGCCGGACACGAGGTGACGGTGATCGACCGCCAGCCCGGCAGCGGCCTCGAGACCAGTTTTGCCAACGGTGGACAGATCTCCGTCAGCCATGCCGAGCCCTGGGCCAATCCGGGTGCGCCGACCAAGGTTCTGAAGTGGTTGTGGCGCGAGGATGCGCCGCTCCTGTTCCGGCTGCGGCTCGACCCCGCCCAGTGGAGCTGGGGTCTGCGTTTCCTGGTCGAATGCCTGCCCGGACGCACCCGCGACAACATCGTCCAGTTGCTCAATCTCGGGCTGTACAGCCGCGCGTCATTGCAGGCCTTGCGCGCCGAGACCGGCATCGAGTACGACCATCTCGAACGCGGCATCCTGCATTTCTACACCAGCTCACGCGAGTTCGAGGCGGCACAGGCCACCGCCGCACTCATGCGCGAGTTCGGCGTCGACCGCGAGGTCAAGACCGCCGACGAATGCGTGGCGATCGAGCCCGCCCTGCGGCACGCCCGCAGCCTGCTGGCGGGCGGCATCTATACGGCTTCCGACGAATCCGGCAACGCCTGGAAGTTCACCGATGAGCTGGCGCGGCTGTGCGTGCAGCGCGGCGTGACGTTTCGCTATGGTACCGACGTGATGTCATTGTCGCGGGCGAGTGAGCGGCTCGAAGGCGTGCGCGTGGTCACGCCCGAAGGTCGCGGGGAAACCCTGACTGCCGACGGGTACGTCATGGCGCTCGGCAGCTACAGTCCGTTGCTGTTGCGGCCCATCGGCATCTCGATCCCGGTGTACCCCGCGAAGGGCTACTCGATCACTATGCCGATTGCCGATCCTTCGCTCGCGCCCGTGGTCAGTCTCACCGACGATGAACGCAAGCTCGTATTCTCGCGCCTGGGCAACGAGTTGCGCAGCGCCGGCACGGCCGAGTTCAATGGCTACAACACCGAGATCAACCGGATCCGGTGCCGGGCCCTGGTACGACGCGCGGCCGAGTTCTTTCCGGGTCTGGGCGATTTCTCGCAGGCACGCTTCTGGGCTGGTCTGCGGCCGGCCACGCCGAGCAATGTGCCGCTGATCGGTCGCTCGGCGCTCACCAATCTGTACCTGAACACCGGTCACGGCACCCTCGGCTGGACCCATGCCTGCGGTTCGGGGCGCGCGCTTGCCGATCTGATCGGCGGCCGTGCGCCGGAAGTGGACTTCCGGTTTCTCGGCGCCCCTGCGCGAGCGGCGTCGGTCGTCGTCGGCAGGCGGCGCGCCGCCTGAACCGCGCGCCGCCTGGGGGTGGACCAAACTCTACATTTCGTAGAGTGACCAGAGCATTCGGGACGCCACGATGAACATGATCGCCGCAAACACTTTCTTCAATGTCGTCACCGGCAACGCATGGGCCACGCGGGCGCCGAACGGCACCGTGACGAACGTCCCGATGACGATGCCGGCCAGGGCGGGCAGGTACACGTAGCCCAGGCTCAGCGGTGGCAGGTGGTCCTTGCCGATGCCGGTCGCGATGAAGCCCACGGTGCCGGCGAGCGCGATCGGGATGCCGAGCGCCGCGGAGGTCCCGACGCACTGGCGCATCGGCACGTTGCACAGCGTCATGAGCGGAATGGTGATCACGCCGCCGCCCGCGCCCACCAGGGCGGACAGCACCCCGACAAGCCCACCGCCGACCTGCATCCCCGCCGGCCCGGGGAATTGCCGGGTCGGCCCCGGCTTCATGTCCAGGAACATGTTGAGCGCGGAGTAGTAGACGAAGATCACGAAGAAGATGGCGAGATACTTCGACTGGAGCTGCTCCGCGACCAATGTGCCGAGCAGGGTGCCGAGCACCAGACCGACTGTCACCTGCCGAACGATGTCCCATCGCACCGCGCCGTGCACCTGATGGGCGCGCACGCTCGCGATGGACGTGAACACGATGCTGGCAAGCGATGTGCCGAGCGCGAGATGAACGATGCGATCGGGTGGAAATCCCTGCGTGCCGAACATCATCACCATCAGCGACACCAGGATCATGCCACCGCCGATGCCGAGCAATCCCGCGAAGAAGCCCACCAACAGGCCCATCGCGAGGTAGATCCCCCACCAGATCACGTCCACGCCGCGGGCCGGAACGCTACAGCAGCGACTGGATCACGCCCCATTCCGCCTCGGTCACCGGGGTGATCGACAGCCGGTTGCCGCGTTGCAGGATGGAGAGCGTGGCGAGCGCGGGATTCGCGCGCAGTGCCGGCAGCCCGATGAGCCGGGTTTTCTTCACCAGCTTCACGTCCACGTGCATCCAGCGTGGTTCGGCGCGCGTCGACTTCGGATCATGGTATTTGCTCTTCGGATCGAACTGTGTCTCGTCCGGGTAGGCCTTGCTCGCAACCGTGGCGATACCGACTATCCCCGGTTCGGGGCAGCTCGAGTGATAGAACAGGACCGGATCGCCGATCTTCATCGCATCGCGCATGAAGTTGCGCGCCTGGTAGTTGCGAACACCGAACCACGGCACGGTCTGTTTCGGCATCGCGGCGACATCGTCGACGCTGATATCGGAGGGTTCCGATTTCATGAGCCAGCAATGCATGTAGATCGCTCCGAAGTGGGCGGGGTGGCGGAAAACAGCATAGAGGTGACGCGCGCTCACATTGGCTGCAGACGCGAGCGTCATATTCCAGGGATTAAGATTAGCAGAGGTAGGCAAATCGCGAATCGGGCCGGCACCCGGGAGCGGCATCGGCGGTTGCCTTGAGCGCACAAAAAAAAGAGGCAACCGAAGTCGCCTCTTCTGCTGCCGGGAGCCCCCCGCCGATGCCGTTCGGGCCGAGCGCCTTGAACCTGAGGTTCAAGAATGGTCACGTTCCGAGCGCCGCAGGTACGTCCATGGAGGACGTGCGCAAAAGCGCTGCATGGGTTCGCGACCGGGTGAAAACATTGGTTCAGAGAACTACGACCCGTTCGAACAACGCAGGGAGCAAAAACTCTTGGAGGACGACCAGCCAGACCGCCGTGACAAACCCAAGCTAGAGAAGTTTGTCCTGGCTCGACAGGGCTGCGTCGATCACTGCCTGCATAGCCTGCATTCTACGCTTCACGTTCGATACGTCATAGTCTGACGGCACCTTGCTCGTGAGCAATTCGTGCGCGATGTTGAGCGCGGCCATCACCGCGATGCGTTCGGTGCCCACCACCTTGCCGCTGTCGCGAATCTCGCGCATTTTCCGATCGAGGTAATCGACGGCGCGCAACAATTCCGGCCGTTCCTCTTCGGTACACGAGACCTTGAACTCGCGCCCCATGATGCTCACGTCGAGGGATTTGGCTTCCTTGCTCATGGGGGTCTCCGGGCCGTCTGCGACCAGCGTACGTCGGCCTCGGTTCCCGGGTGCGCCAACCCCGGGTTGGGCGTGGCGAACGAGGAGAACCCGCCGCGACTCACCTAAAACCCCGTGCCGGCCGGCAACTGGGCTATCAAGGCTTCGAGACGTGCCCGTGCTGTGTTCGCGCGGTCGGTGCATTGCTGGTTCTCCGCCTGGGCGGCGGCAAGTTGTTGCCGCAGCAGGGAGTTGTCCGAGCGTAACTGCTCTGTCCACCCGATCAGCAGCGAGATCCCCTGGTCGAGCGCATCAAGGTCTGCATTCATGCGCCGACTATACTGAAAAATTCATAAGGGTCAACGCACAAGGCGCGAATCTGCAAGCGGGTATTGAGCATTTCGGGGGGGCTCGGCGCACCTGGCGTCTCGGCTGCAATCGCCCAGCCTTTCAGCTACCCGCGCCGAATCCTTTCGGCGCGGGTAGAACGGGAAACAGATTCAACCCCTGTGCTGCTCCCGCAACGGTCGGCGAGGATGGGCGCATGACGGCGCCACTGCCGGTGGCGAACCTGCCGGGCCTCGGGCCGGTATGTACCGAAGCAGGTGGGAAGGCGATGCGTCTGGTCTCGCGAGCCCGGATACCGGCCTCGGAAGCGATCGCCAAGGAGACTGATGTGCCGGTACGACTGCCCGGGCACCTTCAGTCCGACCTGATTGGCGATGAAGTTCAGCCACTACGCCTCCAGATGACTGCAACACAACAACCACAAGACTGGCCCGCAACAACGCCATCGCGCAATGAACGCTCAGGTTTCCCTCATCCCCAGCCCCCCCCCGGGAGAGGGACCAAGGGTGAGGGACGCTGGGCAATGTCGCCAATCAGGCAATCCGAAGCCGGGGACCGGCCCATGAGCCGTTCGGCTGCAATCAATGCAGGTATCAAACGTTGACATCGCGGGGGGGGGGTAACTTCACAACCGAGAGTATTTTTCCGAACATTTCCCCGACGAGTGTCCGTGCTCCCCCAGAAAACCCCCGAGCCGATCGATCAAGCAACAAACCAATCTCTGGAGACAAGATGAAGAACATGAAAGGACTTCACGCGCCGGTCAAGCGCGTGACACTGGCATTGACGGTAGCGGCGCTGGTACAGGCAGGCTCGGCGCTGGCGGCGCTGGAATTGCGGGACATCAACGGCAATGCGACGGCGATTACCGCGGATGCCGACTTCGCCTACGACACGGTGCTCGATGCCACCTGGTATCTGACGGCCAACAACACCGGCTTGACCTGGGACAACGCCAAGAGCTGGGCGGCAGGGCTGACGGTAGGAACGTTCAGCGGCTGGTCGTTGCCGGCGGCGGATCCGGGATGTGGCGTCAATGCCAACTGCACCAACAGCCAGATGGGCGAGCTGTACTACACAGCCCTGGGCAATGCGACAGGCGGACCGCTGTCGAACACCGGCCCCTTCAAGAACCTGCAG
>JANXYG010000070.1 GCA_025350245.1 Betaproteobacteria bacterium | reverse complement strand
CGCTCGACCTGCTGATCGCGCTCGGCCTTCGGATCGGCAGCCGGTTCGGCTGGCGCCTGCGGGTGACGCCGGGCCGCGAGGTAAACTTTGCGGGATCAGCAACGAGGAGCCGATGAAGCCTGCATCGCGAGTGCCCGGCCGGCGCCGGCCCGCGCCGGAGAATCACCTCGATCCCGTGCCACGCGGCCGGCGCGATTTCCTGCTCGGCGCGATGGCGGTCGGTGCCGCGATCGCATCGAGCGGCGCGCGGGCCGAAGGCGACCCCGCCATCCTCAAACTGCCAGAACACTCGCGCACGCTCGGTGCGCCCGTTGTCGCGCGCGGCTATGGCCTGCCGTCGCAATACGAAGCGGGCGTGCGACGGCGCGCGAGCCCCGGTCTCACGCGCACGCCGATCTCGTCAGTTGCCTTTGCGCCGCTGCAAAGCCTGTTCGGCATCATCACGCCGACCGGCGTGCACTTCGAACGCCATCATGCCGGCTGGCACGACATCGATCCGCGCGGCCATCGGCTCATGGTCCACGGGCTGGTGCGCGAGCCCATGGTGTTCACGGTCGACGACCTGATGCGGCTGCCGTCGGTGTCGCGCATCCACTTCATCGAGTGCGGCGCGAACACCGGCATGGAATGGACCAATGTCGCGGTGCCAACCGTGCAGTACACCCACGGCATGCTGTCGTGCTGCGAGTTCACCGGCGTGCGGTTGTCGACGCTGCTCGAGCGCGTTGGCTTCGACAACAGCCGCGCGCGCTTCGTGCTGGCCGAAGGCGCCGACGGCGCGAGCCTCACACGCTCGATCCCGATCGAGTTCGCGCTCGACGACGTGCTCGTGGTCTACGGCCAGAACGGCGAGATGCTGCGGCCCGAACACGGCTATCCGCTGCGGCTGCTGGTGCCCGGCGTGCAGGGCGTGTCGAGCGTGAAATGGCTGCGGCGCCTCGAGGTCGGCGACCAGCCCTGGAACACGCGCGAGGAGTCGTTGCACTACATCGACCTGCTGCCGTCCGGCGTGCATCGCCAGTACACCTGGATTCAGGAATGCAAGTCGGTGATCACGTCGCCCTCGGGCGGGCAGGTGCTGCTCGACACCGGCTACCACGAGATCACCGGCCTGGCGTGGTCCGGCCGCGGCAGGATCACGCGCGTGGACGTGTCGACCGATGGCGGCGTCAACTGGCGCGAGGCGGTGTTGCAAACCCCGATCCTCGACAAATGCCTCACTCGGTTTCGCGCCGACTGGGTGTGGGACGGTTCGCCTGCCCTGCTGCAAAGCCGCGCCATCGACGACACCGGCTATGTCCAGCCGCTGTTGCGGCAACTGCGCGAGGTCCGCGGCACGCGCTCGATCTATCACAACAACGCCATCCAGACCTGGCGTGTGGCGGACAACGGCGAGGTCGGCAATGTCCAACTGGAGTAGCGCGTGGCTCGTCGCGGCATGCCTGATTGCATGCACCGCCGGCGCGGCCGACAAGCCCTGGAACGCCATCGGCCGCACCGCCACCCCCGCCGAGATCGCCGCCTGGGACATCGACGTGCGCCCCGATGGCACCGGCCTGCCGCCGGGTCACGGATCGGTGGCCGAGGGCCGCGACATCTACGACGCCAAGTGCGCGTCGTGCCACGGTGAATTCGGCGACGGCAACCAATACCTGCAAATCGCCGGCGGCGTGGGTTCGCTCGGCACGGCACAACCGGTGCGGACCACCGGCAGCAAGCTCAATCACGCCACCACGCTGTGGGACTACATCAACCGCGCCATGCCGTTCCAGGCACCGAAGTCGCTCGGCGCCAGCGAGGTCTATGCGCTGACCGCCTATGTGCTGTTTCTCAGCGACATCGTGCCCGAAGACACCGTGCTCGACCGCGAAAGCATTGTTGCGTTGAAGCTCCCGAACCGCGATCGGTTCACCCAGGAGCATGGCTTCCAGACTCGCGATGGCGTGGCCGACGTGCACAACATCGCCTGCCGGGAAAACTGCGCATCGCCGCCGGTGGTGAAGTCGTCGATTCCCGAATACGCGCGCAACGATCACGGTAACCTAGCGCTGCAAACGCGCATGGTCGGTCCGGTGCGCGGTGCCGATACCACGCAGCCGGCACCGTCTGGGCCGCTGGCTGCGTCGCATCTGGCAAGAATTGAAAGCGCCACGGTGCAGAATGCGGTTCGCACCGCAGCCGTGCTGATGCGCGAACTCGCATGCAGCGCCTGTCATGGCGTTGCCGAGCGTATCGTCGGGCCGACGTTTCGCGAAGTGGCGAAGCGCTATCAGGGCGTGGCCGCGGCAAGGCAGAATTTATTGACCCGCATCCGCAGCGGTGGCAGCGGCATCTGGGGCGCGACGCCGATGCCGCCGCAGGCGCAGGGCAGCGAAGCCGATCTGGCGACGCTCGTCGACTGGATCCTGGCAGGCGCAAGGCAGGAATGATGCAATGCCGATGCTCGTGCACCGGTTCACGAAGAGGATGCAGATGAATCAGACGCGACGGGACGTGGTGCGCCAGGGCAGTATCGTGGCGTTGCTGATGGCGGCGGGGTTGCTGCGGCCGGGGGACGTGTGCGCCGCCGACTGGAACCCGGCGGCTTTCGAGATCAAGAAGCTCGAAGACCTCGTGACCCTGTTGGGCGGCGAGCCGGCCACGGCCAGCGACGCGATCGCCATCAACGCACCGGACATCGCCGAGAACGGCGCAGTGGTGCCCATCACGGTGAGCAGCGCAGTGCCCGGCACCGATGCGATCTCCATCCTGGTCGAGAAAAATCCGAATGTGCTTGCCGCGGCCTTCGAGATTCCCGCCGGCACGCTGCCGGAAATCAACACCCGCGTGAAGATGGCGCAGACCTCGAACCTGTTCGTTCTGGTGCGCGCCGGTGGCAAGTATTTTTATGCTGCCAAGGAAATAAAAATCACGCTCGGCGGCTGCGGCGGCTGATCGGCAAAGAGGAAAATCATGGGAAGTCCGATGAAGCTTCGCGCCAGGGCCGACGGCGACGTGGTCGAGGTCAAGATTCTGATGGCGCACGTCATGGAAACCGGTCAGCGCAAGAACCCGGCGGGCGAACCGATTCCCGCGCATTTCATCCAGACCGTCACGGTCACCTACGGACCGCGCACGGTGCTGTCGGCGCAGTGGGGGCCGGCGGTGTCGGCCAATCCGTTTCTCTCGTTCAAGTTCAAGGGCGGCGAGAAAGGCGGCACCATCCGCGTGAACTGGGTCGACAACAAGGGCGACACGCGCACCGATGCAACCATCATTCTTTGACGGCCTTCGCCCGCGCATCGCCGCGGCTTGCGCGGGCGCGCTGCTCGCGGCTGTGGCGTTGACGGCAACGGGCGACGACAACCATGCTATCGACGAGATCGCGAAGTATCGCGAGATGCTGAAGGACGGCAATCCCGCCGAACTGATGGAAATGCGCGGCGAAGAGTTGTGGACCACGCCTCGCGGTCCGCGCGCGGCTTCGCTGGAACAGTGCGATCTCGGCCTCGGCCCCGGCGTGCTTCCCGGCGCCTACGCCCATCTGCCGCGCTGGTTCGAAGATACCAGCAAGGTCCAGGACGCCGAGTCGCGCCTGGTCACCTGCATGACCGTGCTTCAGGGGCTCTCGGTCGAGGAAGCAACGCGCAACTGGACCAAACCCAATTCCGATATCGAAGCGCTGGTCACCTTCGTGGCGACCAAATCACAGGGTGCCGCCATCGACGCTCCTGCCCTGCATCCGCGCGAGGCGGAATTCGCCGCCGTCGGCGCCGAGCTGTTCTTTCGCCGTGCCGGGCCGCTCGACTTTTCGTGCGCCACTTGCCACTCGCAAGATCAGCGGCGCATCCGCCTGCAGGACCTGCCCAATTTTCTCGATCCGAAAAGTGCGCAATCGTCGATGATCACTTGGCCCGCCTATCGCGTTTCTCAAAGCGCCGTCTGGACCATGGAGCGGCGCCTCATCGACTGCATCCGACAGATGCGCGCACCCGATGCCGACTATTTGTCCGATGCAGTGATCGCCCTCGAGGTCTACCTGCAAAAGCAGGCAGCCGGCGGCGTGATGCAGGCTCCGGGCATCAAGCGATGAGCCGGCGGTCAAGAATTACCGTCGCGGCCTTCCTCGCGCTCGTTGCCACAGGCGCCTGCGCGGCCGACCCGACGGTGATCGAGCGCACCGAGGAAATCGTCGGGCGCTCGTTCTCGTCGGCCACCGCGGACGAGCGCAAGACCCGCCTCGATCAGGATGAAGTGCAGGCGTTGTGCAGCATGCACCACAACCAGCCGCCAGAGGCGGCGGCGCTGCGCATCCTCGAACTGAGCCGCTCGAGCCTGCGCTATCCACCCGAGGGACGCCTGATGGGCGATTGGAAAGAAGGCGAGAAGCTCGCCTCGGTCGGGACTGGCGGTCACATCGGCAAGATCCAGCCCGACCGGCCCGGCGTGCGTCGCGGCGGTAACTGTTATGCCTGCCACGTGTTGGCGCCGAAGGAAATCGCGGCCGGCAATCTCGGCCCGAGCCTGGCCGGCTACGGCAAGCAGCGCGGCACTTCGCCTGAATCCGTGCGCCTCACCTACGAGAAAATATTCAACGCCCAGGCGTTCTACCCGTGCTCGCACATGCCGCGCTTCGGTTCCAACGCCTGGCTCACCCCGCAGGAAGTCGCTGACGCCGTGGCGTTTCTGCTGGATGCGGCGTCACCGGTAAACAAGTAGGGCGGGGGGTGTCCGTTGCCCTGCGGTGGCCCTACTCCCCCACTTCGGCCAGAACACTCTCGACGAGCGCAGCTTCGAGATACATGCCGCCGTTCAACAGGTGCTGAAGAACTGGACGAGCCGCGGGGATCAAGCCACTTTTCTTGGCCCTCAGGAGAAAACCAAGCGTTCCTACCACTCCACGTCCGTGCGCCAGCGCGCAGCGGCGCTCGGCGAGGTCATCCAACGCGACTTCACGTGCACCGCTTGCGCATGCAATCGCGATCACCTGAGTCTCCCCGACCCCGAGTTTCCATGCCGCGACGGATGCGAGAACCGCTACGTCCGCAACCAGAAAGTCTTCGGCCCAGGCCGCAACGACCATTGCTTCCGGGTCGGTCGCCTCACCCGCCCGCACTTCCCGGATAACTGAGGCCGGCATGCGAAGTCTGCCGGCAAGCTTGGGAAGTAGGTGAAGCAGATCGACCCGCGACAGGAAGATCAACGGCGAAGTATCGAGAATCAGGTCATCAGTCAATTGCCAGTTCTCGGCGAACGTCTTCCAGCGTCACCTGCGTCGCCGATACACGCCTGCGAAACAGTTCGTCCAGAAAGGCAGCGCGGCTGAAGCCGGCGACCTCGGCTGCCTTGGATTGCGAAAGCTGCCCTTGCGAATACCAATGGATAGCGGCGGCCAACCGCAGTTCCTGGGCAAACTCGTCCGGTGAGCGTCGCAGGCTCGAATAGACGTCTTCGGGAAGATCGAGTGTGACGGTCGTCATGGCAACTTCGGAATCGACTGAGTCAAAAATATTCTACCGACGTTCCCTCACAGGAGCCATTCCCTTGTATCGTTTTATGCAGCCATGTCGGCCTCACCTCACCTGATCGCCGAAAAGATCTTCAACGCCCAACTGCATGCGGAGTCGCCGGTGAACAAGCAGGGTGCCGAGAGCGGGTCGGGCCTAGGCGGCTTGAGACGCCTGTCGTTCGGAGGGAAATGGTGCCCGCCATGCCCTGATCACGAAGCCTTGGCTGAAGATCATTATGCAGTTATGCAGGCCTGACCCCCCTCCCCCCTTGATATCACTTGGTATTGACAGGAGACGTTCATGAAAGTGCTTCTCGCAGTGGATGGCAGCGCCTACACCAAACGGATGCTGGCGTACCTGGCGGCGCACGACGATTTTCTCGGCGCCCGCGCCGAGTACACCGTGCTCACCGTCGTGCCGGACATTCCCCCGCACGCCGCGCAGTACCTGTCGTCGGCCAACGTAGACACCTACTTCCGTGACGAGGGCGAGTCGGTGCTGGCGCCGGTCAAGGCGTTCATCGCGCTGCAGGGGTGGAAGGCTTCCTTCAAGCATTTGATCGGGCACCCCGCCACGGTGATCTCGACCGAGGCGACCGAAGGCAGGTTCGACATGCTGATTCTCGGATCGCACGGTCACACCATACTCGGCAGCTTGATACTCGGGTCGGTCGCGACGAGCGTGCTGGCGCATTGCAAGGTACCGTTGCTGCTGATCCGGTGAGACCGGGCCGGTGACAGGCTCGTGTCACGCCGGAACACTCGCCACCGGCTTCACCGCGGTGGCGAGTACCGCGGGCATCGGCACTTCGTAGACGCCACCCTTTCGGTAGCTGGCGACGGTCTGTCGCAGCGCCGCGCGGATCGCCTCCCGCGCGTGAGAGCTCTGCGCCCGCAGCGTGGCCGCGGCGCGTACGGTGCCTACGCTGACGATGTCGAACAACTGGTCAGGGTCGGCGATGCGCCATACCTGGGGCACCTGGCGAAACGTCGGCGAAACGAAGCCCGCATTGCGCAGTGCGTTGACGCTGCGCTCGGGTTCGCTGAACAGAAAGAAGTTCGGGCCGACCGGCAGGCCGACATCCAGCGAGCCGTGCGCACGAATGGCGGCGTACACCGCGCCGAAGCCCACGGTTCGTTCGGGCACGTCCCACACGGCGAACGCGACTCGTCCACCGACCTTCAGCACCCGGAATGCCTCGCGCAAGGCCCGATCGGGATCGGGCAGGTGGCACATGCCGAAGGCGTTGACGACGGCGTCGAATGTATCGGGTTCGAAGGGGAGCGCGCCGGCATCCGCCTGCTCGAACTCGACGGTGGGATACCGCTCCCGGGCCAGACGCACCTGCGCGCCTGAAAAGTCGATGCCAAGCGGCGCCGCTCCGCGCGACGCCGCCGCGGCGGCAACGTAGCCCGCTCCTGTCGCAACATCCAGTACGCGGGCGCCAGCGCCGACACCCGCGTCGTCGAGCAAGGCGTCGATGCATTGCGTGGTCACGAGCGACAGGTAACGGTCGTACTCGGTGATGGTCGAGGCATCCTCCCAACCCGCGTGCTCGAAGTCGCCGAACGATTGGCCTGCGTTATCCATGGTGTCCTTTGTTGACCAGCGCCGAGCCGCCGCCGCTACGCGATGAGCGAGCACCCGAGGAGGGTGAGCTTTCTCTCCACACCCGCGGCCTCCTCGCGAAATCGGGCTACCGACGCGCCGTTCCGATGCGCCTCGAAGGCGGTCTCATTCTCGTAGAGCTCGTACAACATGAGGTTGGTTTCGGGCTGGAGAACATCGAAGCGAAGCGTACCCGGTTCGGTCTCGAGACAGCGGTCCCGGTGCGCCAGCAGCAGCGGCAGGAAAGCACCGATCTGGTCCGACGCGATTTCGTAGGTGGCCACGACTGCGAACTTGCCCATCAGGATGCTCCTGTCGTTGTGTTCCTGGTCTTGCACGGCCGTGCACCGGCCCCCTCGGCGCGGACGACCAGCATCACCTCACGGCCTGCCCACGTACAGAACGATTTTACCCACGGCCCGCCCCGATTGACTCAAGGCATGCGCCTTGGCGATATCGGCCAGCGCGAACTCGGCACCAGCGATCGGGCGCAGCGAGCCAGCATCCGCCAGCGTTGCCAGTTGTGACAGAACCGCTGCATTCGGCCCGATGAAGACAAATGCGCCGCGCGATTTCGCCAACTGGATCGCGAGCGAGCCCACGCCGCCGCAACCGGCGTGGATCAGCACTTTCTGGTTGGCGGCGAGTTGCGCCGCCGTGAACAGTGCGCCTCGTCGGTCATCAGGCCTACCGAGCCCCCTCTGAACCAAAGCTCGCCCACGATTTTTACAGACGAACCAGAAGTTCAGGCCTTGCGGCGACCGGCAGCAACGCCGATGGCCAGCAAGCCAGCGAGCAGCATCGCGCAGGTCTGCGGCTCGGGCACCGCAGCGGCAGCGCCTCCTGGGCGGACAGCCACGGCATAAACCGGGTCGCGCGTGAGATAGAGGTCCTGAGCGCCGTAGCAGACCAGCTGCAGCAACGCGCCACTCAGGGCCGCGCAGTCGGGACCGGACGGACCGACGCTGGGCTGCAGGTTCTGCAGGTTCTGGAAATCGCCGGTGTTGGTCAGGCTCCAGCCTGTTTGAGGGCAGTCGCCAACGGTGTCGCAATAGCTCTTGTTGCCGAGCGTCACATACAACAACTGAGCCAATTCGCTGGTTGCTGAACCCGTGCTCGCCCTTGTCGGCAACCGCCAGTCGTCGTACCCGCCAAAGACCAGGTTGTCGGCCCAGTTGTTGACCGTGGTCCAGGTCATCGGCCCATTCACGGTGGCATCTCGCAGCCAACTGATGTTGAGCACCGGGTCGTAGAAGGCATCGGTCTGGCCGTTTCCGTCAAGGTCGCGGGTCTGAAGCCTGGTTTCCCATGTGCCCTGCCCGGGAACCGCTGCCGCTTGCGCAGCGCCGACAAGAACAGCGCCTGCGGCAGTGGCTGCAGCGATCGCTGCGGTCAGCCGGATTCTCATGCCGATCCTTCGGTGGTTTTGAGTTTCGTACGATTCACGTTACTCCCTATTGGACAATTCGCCTATCAAGCACGCCGCCCCCATGGGCCCCACCGTGTGGCTGCTGCTGGGGCCGATGCCGATCTTGAAGAGGTCGAAGGCCGACACGGCCATGGTTCAATCCTGCCCGTCGTCGCCGAGCGGCACGCAACTGCAGAACAGGTTGCGGTCGCCGTAGGCGGCGTCCACCCGGCCCACCGGCGACCAGTACTTCTGCTTGCGCAGGCCTGGCACCGGGTAGGCTGCTTGCTCGCGCGAATAGGCGTGCGGCCAGTCGGCCTTCAGCAGGGCCTCGGCGGTGTGTGGCGCGTTCTTCAACGGGTTGTCGTCCTTCGGCCAAGCGCCGCGTTCGATCTGCGCGATCTCGGCGCGGATGGCGATCATGGCGTCGCAGAAGCGGTCGAGTTCGGCCCGCGGTTCGCTTTCCGTGGGCTCCACCATCAGCGTGCCGGCCACCGGGAAGCTGAGCGTGGGCGCGTGGAAGCCGTAGTCGATCAGGCGCTTGGCGACGTCTTCGGCGCCGATGCCGCTGCTGTCCTTGAGCGGCCGCAGATCCAGGATGCATTCGTGGGCGACGCCGCCGCCCTTGATCTGCGCATTGCCACCGCTGTAAAGCACGGGGTAGTGGCCGGCCAGTCGGGCAGCGATGTAGTTGGCGCTGAGGATGGCGACTTCAGTGGCGTCGCGCAGGCCGTCGGCGCCCATCATGCGGCAGTACATCCAGCTGATCGGCAGCACCCCGGCGTTGCCCAGTGGCGCGGCACTGACGGCGCCCACCGACTGCGGCCCGCCGACACCGGCCGTGCGGTGTGCGGGCAGGAAAGGCACCAGGTCGGCCACCACCGCCACCGGCCCCACGCCGGGGCCGCCGCCACCGTGCGGGATGCAGAAGGTCTTGTGCAGATTGAGGTGGCTCACGTCGCCGCCGAATTCACCGGGTGCGGCCACGCCCACCAGCGCATTCATATTGGCGCCGTCCACATAGACACGGCCGCCGTGCTGGTGCACCAGCGCGCAGAGTTCCTTCACGCGCACTTCGAACACGCCGTGCGTGCTGGGGTAGGTGATCATCACCGCGGCCAGGTTGGCGCTGTGTTGTTCGCACTTCGCCTCGAGGTCGTCCAGGTCGATGTTGCCCATCGCATCGCACTTGGTCACCACGACGGTCATGCCCGCCATCTGCGCGCTGGCCGGGTTGGTGCCGTGCGCACTTTCAGGAATCAGGCAGAGGTTTCGCCGGCCTTCGCCGCGCGACTCGTGGAAGGCCTTGATGATCAGCAGCCCCGCGTACTCACCCTGGCTGCCGGCGTTGGGCTGCAGGCTGACGCCGGCATAACCCGTGGCCTGGGCCAGCCAGGCGCACAACTGGTCGTTCATGGCCCAGTAGCCGGCCAGTTGATCGCGCGGCGCAAAGGGATGCATGTGCGCAAACTCGGGCCAGGTGATGGGGATCATCTCGCTGGTGGCGTTGAGCTTCATGGTGCAACTGCCGAGCGGGATCATGCTGCGGTCCAGCGCCAGGTCCTTGTCGCTCAAGGACCGGATGTAGCGCAGCATTTCGGTTTCGCTGTGATGGCTGTTGAACACCGGGTGCTCGAGGTAGCTGCTGGTGCGACGCAGCGCCTCGGGGATCATCGGTTCGATGCCCTTCTCGAAGGTCGCCATGTCGGGCAGCGTCTGGTCGGGCTCGGCGAAAAGCCGCCACAGCGCGCGGATGTCGTCGCGCGTGGTGGTTTCGTCCAGCGCGATGCCGGTCATGGTGTCGCCCCATTGCGGGAAGCGGCGCAGGTTCATGCCGGCCGCCACGGCACGTGAAGCGAGGCCCGCCGTGTCGGCACCGGTGTCGATGCAGAGTGCATCGAACGCCGAGGTGCTGCGCACGGCCACGCCCATCTCGCGCAGGCCCTGCGCCAGCACTGCCGTGTAGCTTGCCACACGCTGCGCAATGCGCTTCAGACCCGCAGGCCCGTGGTAGACGGCGTACATACTGGCCATCACGGCCAGCAACACCTGCGCCGTGCAGATGTTGCTGGTGGCCTTTTCGCGGCGGATGTGCTGTTCGCGCGTTTGCAGCGCCAACCGGTAGGCCGGTGCGCCATGCGCATCCACGCTCACCCCCACCAGCCGACCGGGCATGCTGCGTTTGTAGTCGTCGCGGCAGGCCAGATACGCGGCGTGCGGGCCGCCCCCGGCCATCGGCACACCGAAGCGCTGCGTGGTGCCCAGGGCAATGTCGGCGCCCAGTTCACCGGGCGGCGTGATGAGCGTCAGCGCCAGCAGGTCGGCCGCGACGATGAATGCGGCCTGGTGGGCGTGGATGCGCGCGGCGTCTTCGCGCACGTCGTGGATGCTGCCGTCGGTGGTGGGCATCTGCACCAGCACGGCGAAGTAGTCGCCACCGGCGATCAGCTCGTCCCACGCCTTGGCCGAATTGGCGAGTGCCACCTTCAGCCCCAGCGGCGCGGCGCGGGTCTGGATGACGTCGATCATCTGCGGGTGGCAGTCGGCGGCGACCACGAAGGTGTTGCTCTTGCTCTTCACGCTGCGCTTGGCCAGCGTCATGGCTTCGGCCGCGGCGGTGGCTTCGTCGAGCATGCTGGCGTTGGCAATCGCCATGCCCGTCAAGTCGCAGACCATGGTCTGGAAGTTGATGAGTGCTTCCAGGCGGCCCTGGCTGATCTCGGCCTGGTACGGCGTGTAGGCGGTGTACCAGGCCGGGTTCTCCAGGATGTTGCGCAGGATGACACCGGGCGTGTGGGTGCCGTGGTAGCCCTGGCCGATGAAGCTCTTCAGCACCTGGTTCTTCGACGCCAGCACTTTCATTTCGGCCAGCGCCTGCGCTTCGCTCAGCGGCGCGGGCAGTGCCATCGGCCTGGTGCGCACGATGCTGCGCGGCACTATTGCGTCGATCAGTGCGCGCCTTGACACCGCACCGATGACGCCGAGCATGTGCCGCTCATCATCGAGGTAAGGCCCGATGTGGCGGGCGGTAAATTCGCGGGCGTTTTCAAGTTCGCCAAGCGGCTGCGCAAGCGCGCGGCCGCTTGGCGATTGCGCCACCCCCTCGGGGGGCAGACGCCGCGCAGCGGCGGCTTGGGGGCTGGTTTCTGCAGACATCGGCATGGGGCTAACTTCCGTCGGAGGGCGGGGGTTCAGAGCGTCTTCAGCAGCGCGTCATACGTCGGCGCGTCCATCAACTGGTCGAACTCTTCCATCTTGGTGATGTGCACCTTGAAGAACCAGCCGTGGCCCAGGGGGTCGGTGTTGGCCAGTGCGGGGTCGGCACGCAGCGCTTCGTTCACTTCCACCACTTCGCCGGTGACGGGCATGAAGAGGTCGGCGGCGGCTTTGACCGACTCCACCACACCGGCGATCTCGCCCTTGTTGTAGATGCGCCCCACTTCGGGCAAGTCGACAAAGACCACATCGCCGAGCGCGTCCTGCGCGTGGTGCGTAATGCCGACAACGGCGGCTTCGCGGTCTTCGATGTCGATCCACTCGTGATTGGGCGTGTACATCGTGGTCATCAGTGGGCTCCTCGTGTGTGTAGGGGGGCGAATTGCCGGGTCAATCAACGCTGGTAGCGGTGCGGGCGGAAGGGCATGGGCACCACACGCATGGGCACGGGCTTGCCACGCACTTCGGCATACACCTCGTGCTGCAGCTGGCTGTGGCTGACGGGCAGGTAGGCCATCGCCACGCACTGGTTGACAGTGGGTGCCAGCGTGCCGCTGGTGACGGTGCCCAGCTTGTGGCCGTGCGCGTCCAGCACCCGCGCGCCTTCGCGCACCGGCACACGCTCTAGGCCGACAAGGCCCACACGTTTGCGCGGCGCGCCGGCAGCAAGGTGCTTGTCGATGACGGCAGCGCCCGGGTAGCCGCCAGCGCGCGCGCCGCCGGGGCGACGCACGCGCTGGATCGCCCAGCTCAGGCCGGCTTCCACCGGGCTGGTGGTGTCGTTGATGTCGTGGCCGTACAGGCACAGGCCCGCTTCCAGGCGCAGCGTGTCGCGCGCGCCCAGGCCAGCGGGTTTGACTTCGGGTTGCGCGAGCATGGCCTCCGCCAGTGCCACGGCGTGTTCGGAAGCCACCGAGATCTCGAAGCCGTCTTCACCGGTGTAGCCCGAACGGGTGACCAGGCAGCGGGCGCCATTCAGGTCGATGACAGCGCCGGTCATGAACACCATCGCCACCACCGCCGGGTTCAGCCGCGCCAGCGCATCGACAGCCTTCGGGCCCTGCAAGGCCAGCAGCGCGCGCTCGGGCATCGGCACCACCTGGCAGCGGTGGCCGATGTGGGTTTGCAGGTGTTTGATGTCGGCGGCTTTGCAGCCGGCATTGACCACCAGGAAGAGCTCGCCGAAGCCCGCGCCGTGCTCGGGCCTGACGATCATCAGGTCGTCCAGCAAACCGCCACTGCTGTTGGTAAAGAACGCATAGCGCTGTTTGCCCACACCCAGGTCCAGCACGTCCACCGGCACCAGGCTCTCCAGTGCGGCCGCGGCGTCTGCACCCACCAGGCGCAACTGGCCCATGTGCGAGACATCGAACAGTCCCGCCGCGGTGCGTGTGTGGTGGTGCTCGGCCATCAGGCCGGACGGGTACTGCACCGGCATGCCGTAGCCGGCGAAGGGCACCATGCGGGCGCCCAGTTCCAGATGCAGGCTGTTCAGGGGGGTCTTGCGGAGGTTCTGTTCTTCGGACAAGCGGGCTCTCCAGAGGGGCGATCAAATCCATGGCAACTACCATGGCCGGCCCCTGCTGTCCGCTTTACCTGAGAGATTCACCCCGTGACGGGGTTTGCTCCTTCGGTGGGCCGCGGTGGCGGCCTCTCTCCAGCAAGGCAACACCCCCGTGAAGGAGCGCTTCGTCAGTCCTTTTGCCTGAGCGTTCGGGTGGGCCCTGCGCCTTCGGCGGCTCCACGAGGGAGCTCTC
>JANXYG010000063.1 GCA_025350245.1 Betaproteobacteria bacterium | reverse complement strand
AGCCTGGGGGTGGACGTCAACTCCTCAGCGCAACGTGAGATTGTCCTTGATGATGCGCGGGGTGACGAAGACCAGCAATTCGCGGCGATCGTTGAAACGACGCTCGTTGCGGAACAGGAAGCCGATGAAAGGAATATCGCCCAGCCAGGGGATCTTGCTCTGCTGCGTCGACTCGTCCTGGGTGTAGATGCCGCCGATGCCGATGGTGCCGCCGTTCTCGACCAGAACTTCGGTGGTGACCTGCTTGGTATCGATGGCGGGGCCAGCCTGGGTGATCTGGCCGACGCTGTCCTTGTTCACGTCGAGCTTCATGATGACGTTGTCGTCGGGCGTGATCTGCGGCTTGACCTTGAGCCGCAAAGTGGCCTTGCGGAAGCTGATGCTGGTGGCGCCCGAGGCGGTCGCCGTCTGATACGGGATTTCCGTGCCCTGCTCGATGTTGGCTTCGACGTTGTCCGCCGTGATGATCCGGGGGCTGGAGATGATCTTGCCGCGCGCATCGAGCTGAAGCGCGGAGATTTCGAGATTCAGGAACCGGGTCAGCGCCGAGTTGAACAGGGTGAAGGTGAACGCACCCGGGTTGCTGCCGGTGCCCAGGGTTGCCGCCGGCAGGTTCACCGACAGCGAGTCGGGGAAGAAACTGGTGGCGTAGTCCTGCGCCTGCGTCGTCTGCACCCCGAGGCTGCGGACTGAACCACCGATGAACGAACGCGCGCCGAGCGGCCCGCTGAAGCCGTCGGCCTTGGTAAGGCTGCCCAGGCGCACGCCCAGCGAACGCCCGAAGGTGTCGGTCGCTTCGACGATGCGGGCCTCGATCAGCACCTGCTTGACCGCGATGTCGACCTTCTTGATGAGCTGCGCGACTTCCTCGAGCTTGGTCGGCGTGTCCTGAACGAACAAGGTGTTGGTGCGGATGTCGACCACCGCGCTGCCACGTTTGGACAAGACCCGCTGGCTGGCATCGGCGAGCAGCTTCTGCAGGGCGTCGGCCTTCTGATAGTTGAGCTGGAAGCTCTCGGTGCGAGTCGGCTCGAGTTCCTGAATCTGGGCCTGCGCCTCGAGCTGCAGCTTCTCCTTGGTGGCGAGTTCGTCGCGGGGGGCGATCCAGACTACGTTGCCGTTCTTGCGCAGATCGAGACCCTTGGACTGCAGGATGATGTCCAGCGCCTGGTCCCATGGGACATCCTTCAGACGCAACGTCAGATTGCCGGCTACGGTATCGCTGGTGATGATGTTGAGGCCGGTGAAATCGGCGATCACCTGCAGCACCGCGCGGACCTCGATGTTCTGAAAGTTGAGCGACAGTTTGTCGCCCGTGTAGCCACGACCCGATGCCTGCCCGATCTTGGTCGGGTCCTCGACCACGGGCTTGACCTCGATGATCAGCCGGTTGTCGGTCTGGTAGGCGGAGTGCTCCCAATTGCCGCGCGGCGAGATCACGAGTCGCGCATTGGTACCTTGCTTGGTTGCTTCGACCGATTCGACCGGCGTCGCGAAGTCGACTACGTCCAGCCGTCGCTGCAGGCTGGAGGGAATGTCGGTCTGGATGAAGTCGATGATGACCGACTTGCCCTGACGACGCAGGTCGATGCCGGTGGTCGCATCGGACATGTCGATGATCACCTGGCCCTCGCCACCCTTGCCGCGACGGAAATCCACGTTGACGAGCGCATGGCTGACGTTCGCCTTGCCCTGCGAGAACTTGGTCTCGGCCACCGGACCACCACCAGCGGCATCGCTGCCGGTGGTCAGCGTGATCACGAGGTTGTTGCCGTCGAGCTGGGAATCGTACTTGATGGCACGGGTGAGGTTGAGGACAACACGGGTGCGATCGCCGGATTGGCCCAGACGAATCGAACGCAACTCGGTGTTGCCGACCTCCTGGGTCGACTTGCCGAGCCCGTTGACGGTATCGGGAAAATCGAAAGCCACGCGCGGCGGGTTGTTGATGGAGAACCCCACCGGCGGGTTGCCGAGGGGCTCGCGGGTGGTGATCTTCACCACCACTTTGCCACCTTGCCGGGAGCTCACGTCGATTGCGGTGATCGCGTTCTGGGGGGCCTCGCCAGCGGCATTCCCGACCGCGGGTGCGACCAGCGCAGTGGCGAATGCGGCCGCGGTCAGAAGACCGCGCAATGCCGCCGGGAAGATTCTGGTCATTTCTTCGGCTCCTCTTCATCGAGCAACTGCAAGCTGCTCGTGCGCTCCGTCCAGACACCCGCGGTGTCCTGGATGACTTCCTTCAACGTCACCGAGGTTTCGGTGATCATCGAGACCACACCGAAATTCTGGCCGAGGTAGTTGCCCGACTTGACCTGATAGATGTTGTTGTCGGGCGTTTTGACAAGCGCAAACATCTTCTTGGTCTTGTCCTGAAGCGTGCCCACCATCTTCAGGCTCTCGAGCGGGTAGGCTTCCAAAGCCTCTTTGCGCCGGGTCGTGTCGGGTGCCGGTCCCGACCCGGCGGCTTTGTCCGACGGCTCGTGCTTGCGCTGCTTGAAAGGGTCGGACAAGTCGAAGGCATCGTAGGTGAAGGCTTCGTAGGGCTTGACCTCGGGCAGGGGGTCGACCCGCCCGCGCAGGTCCGAACCGGACTCTTTCACGAACTGCCGCAGGTCCTGGAACTGTTCGCCGCCGCAACCCGCGAGCAACAGCAGCAGCATGCCGGCAACGCAGGTTCGGATCATGGCTTCTTCGCCCCCTTCACCTGCTTCTTCTGCGCGGCCAGTTCACCGTCATCGAGATAGCGGTAGGTCTTGGCGATACCGTCGAGCACCAGGCCGCCGTCCTTGTCGATCTGCAATGCAATGTCGTTGAGGGTAACGATGCGCGACAGCTGCGACACATCGCTCGCGAACGCACCGATGTCGTGATAGGCGCCGGTCACCTTGATCGTGATCGGGAGTTCGGCATAGAACTCCGACATCACTTCCTGCGGCGCGGGGCGGAACAACTGGAACTGCAATCCGCGTCCCAGACCGGCCTGGTTGATGTCGGTGAGCAACGCTTCCATCTCGGATTTGTTGGGCAATTGCTTGAGCATGGCCCCGAACGACTGCTCGATATCGGCCAGCTGCTTGCGATAGGCGTCGAGGTTGATGGCCTGTGCCTTCTTGTCGAGGAAACGTGCACGCAGGTCCGTCTCCTTCTGGCGCGAGCTTGCGAGTTGTTCGAGCTGGCCGGACCAGTCGAACCAGTAACCGCTGAATACGATGAGCAGCAGGACAATGGCAAGGATGCCGAGCTTGGGGGCGACCGGCCAGTTGCCGATGTCGCGCGGGTTCAGCCGGCGCAGGTCTTCGAGCGTCATCGCCACGGCGGCTTACCCTTTCGATCCCTTGCCGCCGCGCTTCGCCGCAACGGCGTCGTCGGGCGGCTTCTCACGCGTCAACATGACGTTGAGGTTGAATTCATTCAGGTTCTGCTTGTCGATGGTAACCGCCTTGATCTCGACTAGTCCGGGCGCCTCGAGAAATGGCGATGCCTCGAAATTGCGCATCAACGTCGACACCCGCGCATTGGAACTGGCGAAACCGACCACATTCACCTTTGCGCCAGTCTGCTTGATGCTCTTGAGATAGACGCCATCGGGGAGCTGGCGCACCAGCTGATCGAGCAATCGAACAGTTTCCGAGCGGTTGGACTGCAACGACTCGACCACTTTCTTGCGCTCGAGCAGGGCCTGGGTCTGTTCCTTGAGTTTCTTGATCTCGTCGATCTGGCGGTCGAGGATCGCGATCTCGCCATTGAGATAGTCGTTGCGCCCGTTCTGGTATTCGATCTGACCGGAAAAGTAGGTATGAACCGCGATCACGATCGCAGCACCGGCGGCGACCACCGCGCCCGCCAGGACGAAAAACTGACGCCGTTGCGCGGCCCGCCGCTGCGCGCGGTGCGGTAGCAGGTTTATGGGGATCACGCGTCGAACCTCCGCATGGCAAGACCGCAGGCGACGAGCAAAGCGGGGGCATCCTGCTCCAGCTGGCGCTCTTTGATGCGGGACGACTTGTCCATCCCTGCGAACGGATTGGCGATCATGGTCGTGACCCCGGTGCGGCGGGTCACGACGCCATCGAGTCCGGGGATGGTCGACGAGCCGCCGGCCAAGATGATGTAATGCACCTGGCTGAACTGCGTCGAAGTGAAGAAGAACTGCAGCGCCCGCGTGATCTCCAGCGCCAGCGTCTCCATGAACGGCGTCAGCACCTCGGACTCGTAATTGTCCGGAAGACCACCGTTTTTCTTGGCGGCCTCGGCCTCTTCGGGTGCCAGGTTGAAGACCCGCTGGATATCCTGGGTGAGCTGGTTGCCGCCGAACGGCTGCTCGCGCGAATATACCGACTGGTTATTGCGCAGGACGTTGATGTTCATCATCGAGGCGCCCACATCGACCAGCGCCAGGGTTTGTTCGGCGCCACCGTCGGCCAGTTGCGCCTCGATCAGCTCGAACGCGGTCTGGGCGGCAAAGGAATCGATGTCCATCACGACCGCCTTGAGGCCGACCGCCTCCGCCACGGCGACGCGATCTTCGACTTTTTCCTTGCGCGAGGCCGCGATGAGAACCTCGACTTCTTCCGGATTGTTTGGCGCCGGACCCAGGGTCTGGAAGTCGAGATTGACCTCCTCGAGCGCGAACGGGATGTACTGGTTGGCTTCGGATTCGACCTGCAGTTCGAGATCTTCTTCGCGCAAACCGGCAGTGACCACGATCTTCTTGGTGATCACCGTTGCCGCGGGCAGCGCCATCGACAGATTCTTGATGCGGGTATTCATCTTCTTCCAGGCCCGCTTCAACGCCTCCCCGACTTCCTCGAGGTTAACGATGTTGCCGTCGACCACGGCATCCTTGGGCAGGGGTTCGATGATGTAGCGCTCGAGCCGGTAGCGGCCCTTGCCCGCAGCCTCGAGTTCCACCAGTTTGACCGAGGACGAACTGATGTCGGCCCCAATCAATGGCGGTGTCTTCGCCTTCATCAGGTTCGCGATGAAGGTCGAGGCAGCCGCCAGATCTAGTTTTCCCTTGAGCATGGGCAAGTTACGGCAACAATATATATTTTACATTAGATACTAGCCGCAACCGCAACGCAAGCCGGGAAAAGTGGGGTTGTTTTCCGGCGCTGGTAGTGAGGCCCCTTATAATGCCGCTGGCGTCCTGAATCTCACCCGATCGGCCTGTCCGGCGAAGCAACTCTCTTGCCCATGATGTCGCGCTGGTGGCTGTTACCCCTGTTTTTGGCCCTGTCGGCGCTGGTCGCCGCGGGATTGCTCGTCGGCTATGCCGCGGTGGTGGCGTTCCCCAATCTTCCGTCGCTGGAAGTACTCACTGACTACCGACCCAAGATCCCGCTTCAGATCTTCAATCGGGAACGCGATCTCATCGGCGAATTCGGCGAGGAGCGGCGGGCCCTGGTCGCCATCGCCGATGTGCCCAAGCCGATGCGAGATGCCATTCTCGCCGCGGAGGACGAACGATTCTATGAACATGGAGGCATCGACTACATCGGCGTGGCCCGGGCGGCCATCTCCAATTTCCTGCAGGGCGGAGCCCGCCAGGGCGCCAGCACGATCACGATGCAGGTCGCCCGCAACTTCTTCCTCACCAAAGAGAAGACGTTCACCCGGAAGTTCAACGAAGCGCTGCTCGCGTTCAAGATCGAGCACAACCTGTCGAAGAACGAGATCCTCCAGCTCTACGTCAACCAGATTTACCTGGGTCAGCGCGCCTACGGCTTCGCGGCCGCTGCCCAGACCTACTTCGGCAAACCGCTGGATCGTCTGGATCTGGGTGAGATCGCCATGCTCGCAGGGCTGCCGAAGGCACCTTCGACCTTCAATCCGGTAGCGAACCCGGCGCGCGCCCGCCTGCGGCAGCAGTACGTACTTCGCCGCATGCGCGAGCTCGGGACGATTTCCTCGGCGCAGTACGAAGAAGCGTTGAAGTTGCCAATGCGGGTTCGGCCAGCGCCCGCCACTGCCGCCGCGCGCGCGGACTTCGTGACAGAAATGGTCAGATCCGTGATGGTCGAGCGCTACCAGGAGGATGCATACAACCGCGGATTCCGCGTCTACACCACGCTCGGGCGCTCACATCAGGACGCCGCGTATGCCGCCCTGCGTCGTGGCGTGCTCGACTACGACCAGCGCCACGGCTATCGCGGTGCCGAGCGCTACCTGCCGGCACTGTCGCCGGAAAGCGACGACAGCCTGGAGGATGCTCTCGCCGACGAAGCACGCAGCGACGATATCCTGCCCGCTGTTGTGCTGGCGGCGGATTCCCGGACGGTCCGGCTGTTCGTGAAAGGCGCGGGGCGCGTCGATGTAACCGGTGACGGCCTCAAGTTCGCCCAGCGGATGATCGGCGACAAGGCGCCGGCCGCGCATCGGTTGCAGCCCGGCGCCCTGGTTCGAGCCCAGAAGGATGGGGCTGAAAAATGGCAGATCGTCCAGATGCCACTGGTCGAATCCGGTCTGGTGGCGATCGATGTGCTGACCGGCGCGGTCGAAGCGCTGGTCGGTGGCTTCGACTTCAACCGCAACAAGTTCAACCATGTGACGCAGGCCTATCGGCAGCCCGGTTCGAGCTTCAAGCCGTTCGTGTATTCGGCGGCACTGGAGAAAGGTTTCACGCCGGCCACCATCATCAACGACGCTCCGCTTTCCTTCGATGCCAGTGAAACCGGCTCGGCGGCATGGGAGCCGAAGAACTACGACGGCACCTACGAGGGCCCGATGCGCATGCGCACCGCGCTCACCAAATCCAAGAATCTGGTGTCGGTCCGCATTCTCCAGTCGATCACTCCGCAATACGCGCAAGAGTACGTGACCCGCTTCGGGTTCGAGCAGAAGCAGATCCCGGCCTATCTCACCATGGCGCTCGGTGCGGGATCGGTGACCATGTGGCAGATGGTCGGTGGCTATGCGGTGTTCGCCAATGGCGGCTACAAGCTCACGCCGTACTTCATCGACCGCATCGAGGACACCAAGGGAACCGTGCTGGCGCAGACCAGGCCGGTGACGGTTCCGGAAACCGCGCCGCGCATCATCGACCAGCGCAACGCGTTTCTGATGACCACGATGATGCAGGACGTGATCCGGGGCGGGACCGGCGCCCGCGCCCTTGCGCTCGGCCGTGGCGACCTCGCCGGCAAGACCGGCACCACCAACGATCAGATCGACGCCTGGTTCGCCGGCTTCAACCCGCGGATCGCGGCCGTGGCGTGGATCGGGTTCGACACGCCCCGCACTCTCGGTGGCAGCGAAACCGGTGCCGCCGCGGCCTTGCCAATCTGGATGGGCTACATGGGGGTGGCGCTGAAAAACCTACCGGACGAACCACTGATCGCCCCCGAGGGGGTCGTGTCCACACAAATCAATCCGGACACGGGGTTGCGCGACGTAAATGCGGCCAACCGCATGACCGAATACTTTTATCACGAGAACATGCCGCCCGAGGACGACAACCCGGCCGCCGCGGGCACCGGCAAGCGTGGCGGCAAGGACAGTGTCGACGACCAGATCTACTAGACGGGTCGCGAGCGCTTCCGGTGGCGGGCGCGACTCCACCGTGGGGCGCCAGATGCGGTCCCGGATCGCGCATCTTGCGGCACGGCTCATGGCCGAAGACGGGATCGACGATTTCGGCCTGGCCAAACGCAAGGCTGCCCGGCAGGCGGGCGCCCCGGATACCGGCAATCTGCCCGACACGGCGGAAGTCGAACAGGCGCTGCGTGTATACCGGCAGTTGCACCAGGCACGGGAGCAGGCTGACCGCATCCACGATCTGAGAGCCCATTCGGTCGCGACGATGCGGCGGTTCGAGGCGTTCGATCCGCATCTGATCGGTTCGGTCCTGTCCGGCAACGCCGGCCGCTATACCGACATCGAACTGATCCTGTTCGCGGACAGCGCGAAGGAAGTGGAACTGTTCCTCATCAACCACCGCATCCAGTACCGCACACGCGAAGCCCGCTACTGGATCGGTGGCGACTGTCGCCTGGTACCAGGCTTCGACCTCGAAACACCGTTGGCCGCCGTGCGCATGAGCGTCCTCGATCCACGCGACCGCCGGCTGCCATTGCGCACGACGGCGGCAGGTCGGCCGATCGACCGCGCCCGGCTGGCATGGGTGGAACGAGAGCTGGCCGCCACCGCGGCGGCCCCAGGCGCGATACCGCCTATGACTCCGTGAGCCAGCGCGCCGCGTCGAGCGCGAAGTAGGTCAACACCCCATCGGCGCCGGCGCGCTTGAAGCTGAGCAGTGCCTCGAGCGCGCACTGCTTCTCGTCGATCCAGCCATTGGCCCCCGCCGCCTTGAGCATGGCGTACTCGCCGCTCACCTGGTAGACGAAAGTCGGCGCCTTGAAAGTGTCCTTCACCCGCCGCACCACATCGAGGTAGGGCATGCCGGGCTTCACCATCACCATGTCGGCGCCTTCCTCCAGGTCGAGACCGACTTCCCACAGCGCCTCGTCGCCATTGGCCGGGTCCATCTGGTAGGTATGCTTGCCGCCCGTGCCCAGATTGCCTGCCGAACCCACTGCATCACGAAACGGACCGTAGAAGCTCGACGCGTACTTCGCGGCATAGGCCATGATCCGGACCCGCTGGTGCCCGCCGGCATCGAGGCGGGCCCGCAGGGCGCCGATGCGCCCGTCCATCATGTCGGACGGCGCCACGATGTCAACGCCGGCAGCAGCATGGCACTCGGCCTGGCGCTGCAAGACCTCGACGGTCTCGTCGTTGAGCACATAGCCACTATCGTCGATCAGGCCATCCTGGCCATGGCTGGTATAGGGGTCGAGCGCAATGTCGGTGATCACGCCAAGTTCGGGAAAACGCTGTTTGAGCGCCTTGATGGTTCGCGGTGCCAGTCCCTCGGGATTCCACGCCTCGGCTGCATCGAGAGACTTGGCCTGGGCCCCGACCACCGGAAACAGCGCCATGGCGGGAATGCGCAGACGGACGCATTCCTCTGCCGTGGCGAGCAACCGGTCGATGGTCTGGCGCTGGACGCCCGGCATGGACAGTACCGGCTCGGTTCGATTCGAGCCTTCGATCACGAATACCGGATAGATGAGATCGTTCGTCGTGAGTACATTCTCGCGCACCAGCCGCCGCGAAAAGTCGTCGCGACGATTGCGCCGCATCCTGCGCTGTGGAAATCGACCGAGTGTCTGCATGGAATCGAGGCCGGAAGGGGAATGCAGGTTGCTCGTGGTGCCACAAAGTGCACCGTGCGAAAGTGCGCAGGATGGTGTCGGGGCGCGGCTTTGTCCAGACCCGCCTTGTGACCGGAACGGCCGCTGTCGGCAGCGCGCGCTCTGAACCGGAGCCTAAGCCTTGATCTTGATATCGGTCCCGATCCCGAACCATGGCAGGATGACGTTCTCCACCTCCGCGAGACCGGTACGCTTCAGGCTGGAGAACAGTGAGGCGCTGGCGTTGCCGCCGCGCGCAGCCAGGGCGCCGCGCACCGCCGACAGTTGCGCAGATGCCTGCTGCCGCCCCAGCTTGTCCGCCTTGGTGAGCAACGCGTGCACCGGCTTCCCGGTGGGGAGAAACCAGTCGAGCAACTGAAGATCGAGCGGCGTCATCGGATGCCTCACGTCCATGATCACGATGAGTCCTTGCAGCGACACCCGGGTGCGGATGTAGTCGCCGACGAATTCGCCCCAGTGCCGCCGCTCCTTCTCCGGCACCTTCGCGTAGCCGTATCCCGGGAGATCGACCAGGAAACGGTCGTCGCCGAGCCCGAAAAAGTTGATCAACTGGGTACGCCCCGGCGTCTTGCTGGCAAACGCCAGCCGGTTGCGATTGGCGAGCGTGTTGATCGCGCTCGATTTACCGGAATTGGAGCGGCCAGCGAATGCCACCTCCCGATTCACGTCGGACAGAAGCTCATGGACACCGTGGGCGCTGGCGACGTAGTGCGCCTTGTGCAACGCACTCACAGCGCGAACGTGGCGCCGCAGCGCCCGCCACTGGTGATTCCGATAGAATGCGGAGCGATGTTGCAGGTCGCTAATTTCGTGCGCCGCACTGGACGAACCCGATCTCGGGGTGGCTCGGTGGCTGACAGGCGGGCACCCAACCTCTGTAGGAGCAATCGATGTCGAAGTTGAAACTGTTCGTTGTGCTGTTGCTGCTGGCCGGCGCCACCCACGCCGAAACCGACGCCAGGGGCGATCCCGCCAAGGGCCAGGCGCTCGCTGGCGCTTGCGCCGCGTGCCATGGGGCCGACGGCAACAGCGTCGTCAACATCAACCCGAGTCTCGCCCAGCAGCACCCCGCCTACATCGCCAAGCAACTGGCCAACTTCAAGAGCGGTCTGCGCGCCAACGCCATCATGGCCGGCATGGCGGCAAACCTGGCGCCGGAGGACATGAAGCACCTGGGCGCCTGGTTCGCGTCGCAGAAACTGCGGCCGGCCGCCGCCGCCGACAAGGACCTCGCGGCGCTGGGGCAAAAGCTGTATCGCGGTGGCGATACGGCGCGCGGCCTGCCCGCCTGTGCCGCCTGTCACTCGCCGACCGGTGCCGGCATTCCCGCGCAGTACCCCCGACTCGCCGGTCAGCATCCGGAATACACGATCGCCCAGCTCAAGGCCTTTTACACGGGGGAGCGTGCAAACGACGCCAACAACATGATGCGCAGCATCGCGGCCAAACTCACCGACCAGGAAATGGCCGGGCTGGCCGAGTACATGGCGGCCCTGCGCTAATGGCGCGGTAGTCACGCCGCCGCCTTCAGTTGCCACCGTAGCGTTTCCGAGGCTCCCGTTTCGGCCCCCGCGGGGGGTCTGCGACGGGTACCTCATGCCGCCGCCAGAGCGGCAAAGGCGCGGTCGGCCGCCTCCAGCGTGCGAACGATCTCGTCCTCACCGTGCGCTGCCGACACGAAGCCGGCCTCGAACGCGGACGGCGCGAGATAGACACCACTGTCCAGCATCAGGTGGAAGAACCGGTTGAACGCCGCCTTGTCGGCTTGCATCACTTCGGCGAAGCTGGTTGGCGGCTGCGGACTGAAGAACAGGCCGAACATGCCACCGACCGACGCCCCCGAGAAAGGCACGCCGTGCGATCGGGCGCTGGCCACCAGGCCATCGACGATGCGCGTGGTGGCGACCCCGAGGCGGTCGTAGAAGCCGGACTGCTGCACCACTTTCAGAGTCGCGAGTCCGGCTGCCACGGCGACCGGATTGCCGGACAGGGTGCCGGCCTGATAGACGGGGCCGAGCGGCGCCAGGCACTGCATCACGTCACGGCGTCCGCCAAAGGCGCCAAGCGGCATGCCGCCGCCGACCACCTTTCCCAGGGTGGTCAGGTCGGGGGTCATCCCGAACAGCCCCTGGGCGCCACGTGGGCCCACGCGAAAGCCGGTCATGACCTCGTCGAAGATCAGCAACGCGCCATGGCGCCGCGTGAGGTCTCGCAAGGCAGCAAGGAATGCCGGCGTGGGCATGACCAGGTTCATGTTGCCGACCACCGGCTCGATGATCACCGCCGCGATATCGGCACCCCCGACGGCGAAAGCCTGCTCGAGTCCGGCAACATCGTTGTAGTCGAGTACCAGCGTGTGCTTGGTGGTATCGGCCGGCACGCCGGCCGAACTGGGCTGGCCGAACGTGAGCGCGCCCGACCCCGCCTTGACTAGCAGCGCGTCGGCATGGCCGTGATAACAGCCTTCGAACTTGATGATGCCGTTGCGACCGGTGAATCCGCGGGCGAGGCGGATGGCCGACATGGTGGCTTCGGTGCCCGAACTGACCAACCGCACCATCTCGATCGATGGCAGGAGCCGGGTCAGCAGCTCCGCCATTTCGAGTTCGCGCTCGGTCGGTGCGCCGAAGGACATCCCCGATGCGGCTGCGGTCTGCACCGCTTCGACCACTTCCGGATGGGCGTGGCCAAGAATCATCGGGCCCCAGGAACCGATGTAGTCGATGTAGGGCGTGCCGTCGGCATCCCAGACCCAGGCACCCTTGCCTCGGGCGAAGAAGCGCGGGGTGCCGCCCACCGAGCGGAAGGCACGAACCGGCGAATTGACGCCTCCGGGGATCACGCGCTGGCATTTCTCGAAAAGGACGTCGTTGCGGCTGGTCATAGGGCGGAGGGATCAGGGATTGGCGAAAGAAGGTGTGCGGAGAAACAGTTCACCGAAGCTGCTCGCACGAGCCCGCACATCGGGTGCGGTGAACAGACCGGTGATCACAGCTAGCGCATCGGCACCCGCGGCGATGAGGTCGGGAGCGTTCGTGAGCGTGATGCCGCCGATGGCGACAATCGGGCAATCGAGCGCCCGGCGCGCCGCCGCCAGCAGCGCCGGTGTCGGCCGGACCGCAAGCGGCTTGACCGACGAGGCGAAGAAGCTGCCGAACGCCACATAGTCTGCGCCTTCGGCGCGAAGTTTCCGCGCCCGGGCGAGATCGTCGTAGCAGGAAACGCCGATGATCGCGCCGCGCGACAACCAGCGCCGGGCATCGGCAACGGAAGCATCGTCACGGCCGAGATGCACGCCGTCGGCACCGATCTGCGCCGCGAGCATCGCATCGTCGTTCACGAACAGCGCTGCACCATGACGCCGGCACAACGCCAACAGGCGACCGGCCTGCTCGGCCTTCGACGCCGCACTGGCGTTCTTGGCACGGTATTGCACCAGGCGCACACCGCCATCGAGCGCCCGGGCCACGACATCCAGAAGCGCCCCGGTATCGGCCACGTCGGGCGTCAGCGCATATACCCCCTCAATCTTCGGCATCGACAGCGGCCTCTTCCTCGCGGGCCCAGAACAGGCGGTCGGGAACGTGCTGGCCCATACCGGGACGAAACGCGAAGCGCAACGACTGCCACGTGTATTCCTGGGCATCACGCACCGCCTCTTCGATGCCGAGCCCATTGGCAAGCGCGGCGGCCAGGGCCGATGCGAGAGTACAACCGGAACCGTGATAAGACCCGGGAAGCCGCGGCCAGGCGTCGGTGCGCAATGTGCCGTTACCGCAGTACAGCGTGTTGATAACCTGGGTCGTGTTCTCGTGGGTGCCGGTGATGAGCACGAACTCGCTGCCCAGGTCGAGCAGGCGCCGGGCGCAGTCATCGAGCGACAGCTGATCGGTGTCGCCATCATCGCCGGCAAGGCGCCGGGCCTCGAGACTGTTCGGCGTGAGCACCGTGGCCTGGGGAATGAGCAGGTCGCGCATGGCCCGCAGCATCTGGTCGGTCGCGAGTTCGTCACCGCGACCGGAGGCGAGCACCGGGTCCAGGATCAGGGGAATATCGGGATAGTCGGCGATGATCTCGGCGATCGAACTGATGATCTCGACGCTGCCGAGCAGCCCGATCTTGAAGGCCGCGACCCGCATGTCTTCGAGGACGCACCGGGCCTGATCGGCGACCCATTGGGCATCCAGCGGCAGCACCGCCTCGACGCCGGAGGAGTCCTGAACCGTGACCGCCGTGACAACGGATAACGCATGGCAACCCAGGCTGGTCAGCGTGAGTACGTCGGCCTGTATGCCGGCGCCGCCGGTCGGATCGGTCGCGGCAAAAGTCAGAACGATGGGGGGTGCGACGATCATCGACGCGTAGCGGAAAAGAAGGCGGCCTTATAGAATCAAGATTTTAGCCGAAAGCTCCCGCGCAATGTCCGACAACGATCCGAAACCGTTCGCTACCTACATGTGTCTGATCTGCGGCTTCATCTACGATGAAGCCGCCGGATTGTCGGCGGAGGGCCTCCCGGCCGGTACCCGCTGGGAAGACGTGCCGATGAACTGGGTCTGTCCCGAGTGCGGCGCCCGCAAGGACGACTTCGAAATGATGGAAATCTGAGGAACCACGGCCATGCGCATTCTCCACACGATGCTGCGGGTGGGCGACCTCGATCGCTCGATCGACTTCTACACCGGCGTGCTCGGCATGAAAGTTCTACGCCGCAAGGACTATCCCGACGGGAAGTTCACGCTGGCATTCGTGGGTTACGGCGACGAATCCGAAGAAGCGGTGCTCGAACTCACCCACAACTGGGACACCACGGCGTACGACATCGGCACCGGTTACGGTCATATCGCCCTGGAAGTCGACGATGCCCGTCAGGCCTGCGAGGAAACCCGCAAGCGTGGCGGCAAGGTCTCCCGCGAAGCCGGACCGATGAAGCACGGTACGACAGTCATCGCATTCGTCGAAGACCCCGACGGCTACAAGATCGAGTTCATCCAGAAGAAGGCGGCGGCGTAACGCATCGTCCGCAAGAACGGTCACCAGGCCGCGTCCGCAGGGGTCCCCGAGGATGCTGCGCCTCCTGGGGAAAAGCCGCAGCGCAGCCCACGCCGGGGGTGGACATCAACTCAGGCGCTCGCCCGTTTCGAAACTGCGTTTGCGGCGCGAACCCACTGGTCGACCCCGAGCGTCTCCGGCCGGGCACCGGGGTCGATACCGATCGCTTCGAGTTCGGTTGGTGAAAGGTAGGGGCCGACCGCATTGCGCAGGGTCTTGCGCCGCTGGGTGAATGCACGTGTGACCAGTTGCGCGAACAGGGCCTCGTCATCGGCCGGGAACGGCAAGGGATTCAGCGGCCACACCCGCACCACGGCCGAGCGCACTTTCGGCGGCGGATCGAACGCCTCGGGGCCCACTTCGAACAGGTTGTCGATACCGAAACGATAGCGCAGCATCACCGTGAGTCGGCCGTATTCGCTCCCGCCGGGCGCCGCGGCCATCCGCTCGACCACCTCTTTTTGCAGCATGAAGTGACCGTCGCGCATCACGCGCGCATGGGCGGCAAGGTGAAACAGGATCGGCGTCGAAATGTTGTAGGGCAGGTTGCCGACCAGGCGCAGATCGGTGCCGAGACCCGAGAAGTCGAAGTCGAGCACGTCCGTCTGATGGACCTGCAAGCGTGCCTCCGGAAATTTGCCACGCAAGCGGGCGACGATGTCGCGGTCGATCTCGATGGCATGCATGCGCGGCATGCGGTCGAGCAGCGGGAAGGTAAGGGCACCCAGACCCGGGCCGATCTCGATCAAGGTGTCTTGCGGCTGTGGCGCGATCGCATCGACGATGCGCCGTATCACCGACCCATCGGTGAGAAAGTGCTGGCCGAACCGCTTGCGCGCGACGTGCCGGCCGGTGCCACGGCCGCTCATCGGCGGCGGCCTGGCGCGGGCAGCGGGATCATGCGTGGACGGCCGCGGGATCCGACACGGTCGGTCTGAGGAGCGCCGCCAGGTCCAACGCTGCCAGCAGACTCCCGGCATCGGCGCGGCCCGTGCCGGCGAGATCGAGCGCGGTGCCATGGTCGACCGACGTCCTCACGATCGGCAGCCCGAGAGTGACGTTCACGCCATGGCCGAAGCTGGCGAACTTGAGTACCGGCAGGCCCTGATCGTGATACATGGCCAGCACTGCATCGGCCGTTTCCAGATACCGTGGCTGGAACAGCGTATCCGCCGGCAGCGGTCCGGTCAGATCGAGCCCTTCGGCTCGAAGCGAGCGCAGCACCGGATCGATTACATCGATTTCCTCGCGTCCCAGGTGTCCCGATTCGCCGGCATGCGGGTTGAGACCGGCAACCACGATACGCGGCCGGGCGATCGCAAACCGCGTGCGCAGATCGGCATGAAGGATGCGCAACGTCTGCGCAAGCGCGACCCGAGTGATGGCATCTGGTACCGCGCGCAACGGCAGGTGCGTAGTCGCGAGCGCGACCCTCAGTCCGCCGCCCACCAGCATCATCACGACGCGCCCGACCCCGAACCAGTGCGCCAGGTATTCGGTGTGCCCGGTGAAACCGAGACCGGCCTCGAGCAGGATGCCCTTATGCACCGGGGCCGTGACCATCGCGCCGAACTCGCCGTCGCGACAACCACGGGCAGCCCGATCGAGAAGCGCCACGACGTGGTTCGCGTTGCGCACGTCGAGTTGTCCGGGCGTAGCGGCAAACGGCGCCGGAACGTGCAGCAATGATGGCCCCCGAACCTCCTCGCCGCGTCGGTAGACGGGAAGGTCGACGACCACGCCGATCCGCGCCATGCGCGCCTCCAGGAGCGCGCGATCGCCGATCACCACGATCGGCAGACCGCTCCGCGCCGCGACCGTCATGCAGATCTCCGGGCCGATGCCGGCCGGCTCGCCGGTGGTTAGCGCGATCGGCAGCACCGTCACAGCGCTCGCCAAGGAACGCCGCGCCCCCTCGAGGGGGAAGGCGAAGCGCAGCGCAGCCTGGGGGTGCTGAACGAAGCGACTTCAGAAGCGAAGGGGCAGCGCCCACAGGGCCCCCCGAGGACGCTGCGCCCCCTTGAGGGGGAAGGCGAAGCGCAGCGCAGCCTGGGGGTGGATCTCACTGTTAGCGTTCGTCCGAACGGTATTCGACGAACGCGCGGTCGCGCTGCTGCCGCACCCATTCGGTGAAGGCTTCCTCGGACTTGCGAGCGCGGATCGCCTGCTGCGCCATGCGCTTCTCGCGCTCCTTGGTCAGATCCTCGGTGCGCCGCTCCGTCACCTGAATCAGGTGCCATCCGAACGGTGACTGGACCGGGGCGCTGATCTGCCCCGGGGATAGCGCATCCATGGCCTGCTCGAACTCAGGCACGGTGTCGCCCGGCGACAGCCAACCCAGATCGCCCCCACGTACCGAAGACGCATCTTCGGATTGCAGCCGCGCCAGCTCGGCAAAATCGGCGCCCTTGACGATGCGCTCGCGGATCTCGATCAGACGCCGCTTCGCCTCGACCTCGGCCACGACCTCGTTCAGGCGGATCAGGATGTGGCGCGCCTTGGTCTGCTGCACCACCATTGTCTGCCCGACGACACGCTTGTTCACCAGCTTCAGGATGTGAAAACCGTTCGGACTGCGCAAGAGCGGCGACAGGTCACCGATCTTCATGGTCGCCGCGGCCTGCACGAACATGGCCGGCAACCGACCGGCCGGCCGCCAGCCGAGATCGCCGCCTTGCAGGGCATTCTGTGCATCCGAATAGGTCGACGAAACCTGGTTGAAGTCGGCACCTTTCCTGAGCTTCGCCAGCGCTTCCTCGGCCCTGGCGCGCTTCGCCTGGATCTGCGCCGGCGCCGCCGCTTCGGGAACGGTCACGAGGATATGCAGCAGACTGTATTCCTCATCGCGTCCGCTCGCTTTCTGCGAGGTCAGATAGTTGGCCACTTCGGCATCCGAAACGATGAGGCGTCCGTCCACCTCCCGTTCGCGCAGGCGCGACACGACGATGTCGCCACGAATGTCTTCGCGAAACCGATCGTAGTCGATGCCATCATCGCGCATCGCCGCGCGGAACTGCTCCGGCGACATCTTGTTCTCCTGCGCCATGCGCGCGATGGCACGCTCGAGCTGGGTATCTTCGACGCGTACCCCGGTTTCCTGGCCGACCTGTCGCAACACACGGGTCGTGATCATTCGCTCAAGCAACTGTTTTTCGAGGAGATCACGCTGCGGTAGCGGTGTTCCTTGCCGGACCAGCTGTCGCGTGGCGAGCTTGACCTGATCGTCGAGTTCCAGGCGCGTGATCACGTCGGTGTTGACGATCGCCACCACGCGGTCGAGGTTCAGCGATTGCCGAGCGCGGTCGCCGTCGTTCGTGGCGCTGTGCGCGGCGGCGGAGATCGAAACCAGCAGCAATGCCGAACAGCCGGACAAGAATTTCATGATGAGGGGCCTCTCGCGTGCGCAGCGGCGCATCACTGCGCCGGATAATAGTCTTCGTGCATGTTGCTTTGTGGTAGCGCGTTCAGGCGCTGATAGCCGGAGACGTTCTGGCGCAGAATCTCAAGCGGATTCGAGCCGATGTTCGACAAACCGTTGAACTCGATCTGGAAAAAAAGCGCCCGGACGTGGTTCTGGGTGAAGGTGACGAACTGCTGCATCACCGCCCGTGCGACCCAGCAACCCGCATTGTATTCGACCCCCCCGATGGTGGCGACCGACGTCCGGTCCTTGAGTGAGTAGGCCCAGCGCCCGACCACGCTCCAGCGATCGTTCAGCGGCCACTGCGCCGAGATGTCGGTCTGTTCGAAGCGGTCGTGGAAATAGCGGTAACTGAGATTGAGGACCTTCCCTGGCTCCGGGTTGTAGCGCAATGCGAAAGTCTCACGGTCGAGACGGCTGTCGTTGATGTTGTACTGCACCGCGACATCGGTGTACCACTGGGTGTTCACGCGCGAGTTGACCGCCACGAGCAGATCGGACCGGTTCAGCGTGTTCGTGGTCACGGTCGGCAGGGACACGCGCTGATCCTGGAAATAGAAACGCTCCGCAACGGTGAGCTTCACGCGTTCCTGCCCGCTTTCCGTATCGATCAGACGACTGGACACCGCGCTGGTGAGCTGGTTCGCATCGTTGATGCGGTCGCTCCCGACGAACTGGTTCTCGGTGAAGATCTGCGTCATGTTGAAGTCGGCAAGAGCCGTGTCGAACACCGGCAGCCGGCTCTGGTCGCGAAACGGGATGTAAACGTAGTAGAGCCGCGGCTCGAGCGTCTGGGTGTATCCAAGCCCCCGGAACCTGGTCTGGCGCTCGAAGGTGACCGTGCTGTCCAGGCTCATGATCGGAATCGTGCGGTCGGTATCGCGATAGCCGAGCTGCTGACCCAGGGAATAGTGGGTGTAATGCATGCCGATCTTCGGCACCACGGTCACGAACGACGTCTGAAGCGGGTACGAAACGGACGGATAGAGCACCGCTCGCTGGCCGTTGACCAGTGTCGGATGCGAGAACGAGACGTACTCCGAGAGCAGATTGAGGTCGAAGCCACTTTCGTTGACCCGCAGGCCGGTGAAGGTCAGCTGCGGCAGCCGGGCATATGGCGGCACGATCGGGGCATTGGGATCCTGCAGGGTCTGGAAACTCTGTGCGCGTGCACCGACACTCCACCATCCGCCCTTGTAGTTCAAGCTTCCGTCCCTCGGCAAATTGCTCTGCGAGGTGACTGCGATGCGATTGGACAGGTCGACGAAGTAACGATCGTCCGACACTCGTTGCACATTCACGTAGCCGGTGAGCCCGGGCATGAAGGTCTGGTTATGCCGGAACGCGAGCCCGTAGCGCGTCTCGCCCTGGCGCTCGCGGTCATTCTCGAGGTATTCCGCGTTCAGCAGTCCGCTGTAGGTCTTGCCGAGGTAGCGAAATTCGTTGTTGAGCATCAGACCTCGCTTGGCCAGGACCCGCGGCGCGATGGTTGCATCATAGTTGGGCGCGAAGTTCAGGTAGATCGGCAGCGTGAACTCGAAGCCACTCTGACCGGTGGTACCGTAGGTCGGGCTGAGAACGCCGCTCTTGCGCGCGTTGGAAAGCGGGAAATCGATGTACGGCAGGTAGACGATCGGCACATCCTTGAACACCAGCTTGGCGCCACGCGCCACGCCCTTGTTGTGGTCGCGATCGATGCTGAGTTTGCGCACCTTCAGATACCAGTCCTTTTCCGGCGCCTTGCAGGTACTGTAGGTGGCATCAACGGCGCGGTAGCGAGTCTTGCTCTCGATGGTCAGCTTGCTCGCCTTGCCCCGGGCCTTGATGTCCCGGAAATAAAACCGTGGCGATTCCGCGTACCCGGTGTCGGTACGCAGGTCGAAGAACAGCTTGTCGCACTCAAGCAGGTCACCACCGCGATCGACTCGCACGTTGCCGGTCGCCGTGAGTTGCTCATCGCGCGCGGAATAAAACAGATTCTCGGCGAAGATCGTGCGACCGCGCTGCCGCAAGCGCACATCGCCATGGGCTTCGAGGTTGTCGTCCTGAATACCGGACATCCGATCGGCCTCGATGAACATCGGCACATTTTCGGTGGCCGCGCCGGCGGGCGGCGGCAGCAGCAGGCCCGACTGCAGCTTGAGGCGCAGACCGAGTTCCTGTGCGCATGCGGGCCACGCGACAATCAGGGTGACCAGCACGAGCCGGCGCAGACAGCGATCGATCAAGGGGAACCGGACGGGGCGCGACTGTTAGAATCGGCCAAGTATATTGCCTTGGCCGTTCCGCTCTTGGACCGTTTGCATCGACTCCATGCCTGGCTGGGCTCCTGTCTGCCCGGTCGCGCCCTTCATCTCGACCCCGCGTCGACCGACGCGAGCTTTCGTCGCTACTTCCGGGCGTTCGACGACCAGGCATCGTGGATCGTCATGGACGCGCCGCCCGAACACGAAGACTGCGCGGCGTTCATCCGGGTATCCGGCCTGTTGCTCGACGCCGGACTGCATGCGCCCCAGGTGCTTGCACATGACCTGGAGCAGGGATTCCTCCTGCTCACCGATCTGGGCAACACCACCTTTCTGGCGGCACTCGAGCAGGATCGGCAGCGCGCCCCGGCCCTGTTCGACGACGCCACATCGGCACTGGTGCAATGGCAACTCGCCACGCGCGCCGGTGTGCTCCCCGATTACGATGGACCGCTGCTGCGGCGCGAACTCGGCCTGTTCTCCGAGTGGTACGTGCGACGCCATCGCGGACATGTCCTCGACCCGCTGCAGGCCGGAGTGCTCGCCCGGATGTTCGACCTGATCGTCGCCGCCAACCTGGCGCAGCCACGGGTGTTCGTGCATCGCGACTACATGCCGCGCAACCTCATGGTGGCCGACCCCAACCCCGGCATCCTCGACTTCCAGGACGCGGTGCTCGGCCCGGTGACCTACGATATCGCGTCGCTGTTTCGCGATGCGTTCATCAGTTGGGACGAAACCGAGGTGCTGGACGGCACCATCCGCTACTGGGAGAAGGCGCGCCGCGCCGGCATCCCGGTGACATCGGATTTCGGCGAGTTCTGGCGCGATGTCGAATGGATGGGGCTCCAGCGACACCTCAAGGTTCTCGGAATCTTCGCCCGGCTGCACTATCGAGACGGCAAGTCCGGTTACCTCGCCGACACCCCGCGATTCGTCGGTTATGTCCGCGCGACGGCGCAACGCTACCAGGCACTGCTGCCGCTGGCCCGCCTGCTCGACGTGATCGAGAGATGACAACCACCCCCAGCCTGCGCTGCGCTCCGGCTTCCCCCTCAAGGGGGCGCAGCGTCCTCGGGGGGCCCTGTGGGCGCTGCCCCTTCGCTTCAGAGGTTCCCTTCGTTCGGCATCGCTGCGCTCCGGCTTCCCCCAGGAGGCCAGCGGCTTTGGCGGCGGCCCCGCGGGCGTTGAATCCGGATCCGCCATGAAAGCGATGATCCTCGCCGCCGGGCGCGGCGAGCGCATGCGGCCAATGACCGACCACGTTCCGAAGCCGTTGCTGCCTGCCGGCGGCAAACCCCTGATCGCGTGGCACCTCGAACGACTCGCCGCCGCGGGCGTGCGCGACGTCGTGGTCAACCATGCGCATCTGGGCGCGCAGATCGAAGCCGTGCTCGGCGACGGTACCGCATATCAACTGCGCATCCGCTACTCGCCTGAGGCGGAGGCCCTCGAGACCGCGGGCGGCATCGCGCAGGCGCTGCCCCTGCTCGGCCCGGCGCCATTTCTGGTGATCAACGGCGACATTTTTTGCGACATGCCGCTGGCACCGTTGCTCGCACAGGCGCCTGAGATGGCGCACCTGGTGCTGGTCGACAACCCCGCCCATCATGCCGGGGGCGACTTTGCGCTCGTCGGCGGCTTGGCCCGTGCTGCTGGCGAGCCGCGTCTGACGTTCAGCGGCATCGGCGTCTATCGGCCCGCGCTGTTCGCCGCCGTGCCCGCCGGGAGCAAGGCCCGGCTTGCCCCGTTGCTGATCGCGGCCATGCACAGCGCCGCAGTCAGCGCCGAGAAGTTCGACGGCTGCTGGATCGATGTCGGTACGCCGGCACGCCTGGCCGCGCTCGACATCCATCTGCGCCGCCTATAATCGAAACATGAATGCTCCCGCTTCCAGGCAGTCTTCGTTTGCGCACTTCGCGCAGCGGCGTCACCGCCTTGCCTCGGCCATGGGCCAGGGCGTCGCCGTCATCGCCACCGCGCCGGAACGCACCCGCAACCGCGACGTGCACCATCGGTTTCGCTTCGACAGCTATTTCTACTACCTCACCGGCTTCACCGAACCCGAGGCGGTACTGGTCCTGGTGGCTGGCGCCGAGCCCCGCAGTATCCTGTTCTGCCGCGAGAAAGACCTCGAACGCGAGATCTGGGACGGCTTCCGCTTCGGCCCCGCGGCAGCGCAGTCCGGGTTCGGCTTCGATGAGGCGCAGCCGATCGGCAAACTCGACGAACAGATGGCGCGGCTGCTCGCCGACCAGCCCGCGATGTTCGCCGACGTCGGCGCCGATGCGGCGTGGGATACCCGTGCGATCGGCTGGCTCAATGCCGTGCGCGCCCAGGCCCGCAGCGGCGTGACGGCACCGGGCGAGATCCGCGACCTGCGCCGCCTGCTCGACGACATGCGCTTGTTCAAGGACACCCATGAACTCGCCAGCATGCGGCGGGCGGCGGCAATCTCGACCGGCGCACACGAGCGGGCGATGCGTGTCACCCGGCCCGGGCTCCACGAGTACCAGATCGAGGCCGAGTTGCTGCACGAATTCCATCGCCATGGTTCGTCATCGCCGGCCTACCCGAGCATCGTCGCCGGCGGCGCCAACGCCTGCGTCCTGCACTATGTCGAGAATCGTGCGCGGCTCGAGGCCGGCAGTCTGCTGCTGATCGATGCCGGCTGCGAAATCGACGGCTATGCATCCGACATCACGCGGACGTTTCCGATCAGCGGCCGCTTCAGCGGCCCGCAGCGCGACATCTACGAGCTGGTGCTCGCCGCCCAGGCCGCCGCGATCGCCGCCGTTCGACCCGGCCAGCACTGGGAACAACCGCACGACGCGGCCCTGGCGGTCCTGGTACGCGGGTTCATCGACTTCGGCCTGTGCGCCGGCTCGCCCGAGTCGGTGATCGAGTCGGGCGACTACAAGCGCTTCTACATGCATCGCACCGGTCACTGGCTCGGCCTCGACGTACATGACGTCGGCGACTACAAGCGCGACGGGGCATGGCGCGCGCTCGAACCCGGCATGACACTCACGGTCGAGCCCGGCTGCTACATCCGCCGCGCGGACAATGTGGCGGCAGCGTTCTGGGACATCGGCATCCGTATCGAGGATGACGTCCTGGTAACCGCCGACGGCTGCGAGGTGCTGACGAGCCCGGCCAAGACCGTGGCCGCGATCGAGGCCCTGGTCGGCACCGACTGACTCCCGCGAGTCAACCCCCGGCGATGACGAACACCACCGGCTACGACGCCATCGTGGTCGGTGCCGGACCGGTCGGCCAGTTCCTGGCGCTCGCCGCCAGCGCTCGCGGTCAGCGAATGTTGGTGCTGGAAGCGAAGGCAGCCGGCGACGCCAGGGATGGCGATCGCACACTCGCCCTTTCACACGGCAGCTGGCTGATGCTCGACCGGGTCGGTGTCGCTGCCAGGGTGGCGCCACTCACAACCCCTATCGACCGCATCCACATCTCGCAGCGGGGCGGCCCCGGACGTACCGAACTGTGTGCCGCCGAGAACGACTTGCCGGCTCTGGGCCATGTGGTGGGCTATGGCGATCTGCAGGCCGCCCTGGCTGCGGCGCTCGCCGCTCATGCCGACGTTCGGCACGGCACGGCGGTCACTGCCGTGATCGCGTCGTCCGATATCGCCACCGTCCAGGCGGGCGAGGATCGATTCTCGGCGTCGACCGTGATCGTCGCCGAAGGTGGAGGCGTCCTGCTCGAATCGCTCGGATACGAACAAAGCATCAAGGACTACGGCGTGTGTGCACTGGTGGCCCGCGTGATGACCGACATGCCGCATCGGCACGTCGCCTACGAACGCTTCGCCGAACACGGTCCGCTCGCGCTGTTGCCGCGCGGCGATGGCTTCGCGCTGGTCTGGACACTGGCCCCGGCGTTGGCACAACAGACGGCGACGTTGCCAGTCACTTCATTTCTGCAGGCGTTGCAGAATGCCTTCGGCTGGCGGGCGGGGCGGTTCGTGGGCGTGGGGGAGCGCAGCATGTTTCCGCTGGTGCTGCGTCGCACCAGCGACAGCCCGCATGCGCGCGTGGTGGTGCTTGGCAATGCCGCACAGACACTGCATCCGGTGGCGGGACAAGGCCTCAATCTGGGTCTGCGCGACGCCTGGATCGCGGCCGAGACGCTGGCGCGCGATGGCAGGATCGATGGCCGGGCGTTCTCGCGGTCGCGGCGCCGGGACCGTGGCGCCAACGCACGTTTCACCGATTTGCTCGCGGAGCTTTTCGCGGGCACCGCACCTGGCCTGGGGGCGGTACGCGGCGCAGGCCTCACCGTTCTCGACACCGCACCTGGTCTGCGCCGGCTGTTCACGCGCGCACTGAGCTTTGGCCGCATGCGATAACCTGGTGCATGAGCGTCGCGCGGGCGGCCTTTCTGTTTACAATACGCGCCCTTTTCGCTCCGGCCAGCGCACCAACTCCGCCATGCAGATCGGTCCACACAAGTTGCGCAACCAGCTGGCCGTGGCGCCGATGGCGGGCGTGAGCGACCGGCCATTTCGCCAGTTGTGTCGTGCGTTCGGTGCCGGTTACGCCGTTTCCGAGATGCTCGCCTCCGATCAGCGGCTGTGGAATTCCGACAAGAGCCGGCGGCGCCGCGATCACGACGGCGAGGCCGATCCGGTGTCGGTGCAGATCGTCGGCACCGACCCTGCGATCATGGCCGAAGCGGCGCGCCTCAACGTCGGCCACGGTGCCCGCATCATCGACATCAACATGGGCTGCCCGGCGAAGAAGGTGTGCAACGTTGCGGCAGGCTCCGCACTCATGCGCGACGAAACGCTGGTGGCCCGTATCCTCGATGCCGTGGTCGCCGCCGTCGATGTGCCGGTGACCCTCAAGATCCGCACCGGCTGGGACCGCGAGCAGCGCAACGCGGTCGCCATCGCAAAACTCGCCGAGCGCTCGGGCATCCGCGCACTCACCGTGCACGGGCGCACTCGCGCCGATCTGTTTTCCGGCGCAGCCGAGTACGCCACCATCGCCGCCGTCAAGGCGAGCGTCGGGATTCCGGTGATCGCCAACGGTGACATCGACTCTCCCGAAAAGGCGTGCCACGTACTCGCGATCACGGGCGCGGACGCCGTCATGATCGGCCGTGCCGCGCACGGCCGACCCTGGATCTTCCGCGAGATCGATCACTTCCTCACTCACGGCCAATACCTGGCCGGACCCTCGCTGTTCGAGCAACGCGACGTGATCCTTGCGCATGTGCGGGCGCTGCATGCCTTCTATGGCGAAGCGGTGGGCGCCAGGGTCGCCCGGAAACACGTCGGCTGGTACGCGCGATCGCTGCCCGGCGGCGAGCTGCTTCGCCGCCGCGTCAACGAGCTCGACACTGCCGCCGATCAGGTGTCGGCGATCGACGCATTCTTCGCGCACGAACAGCGCCCCGCCGCCCCGGCAACGCCAACACCCTACCGCGAGGCGGCATGATCAACGAGAACGAGAACGACATCGCCCGCTGCGTGCGCAAGGCCATCGACAGCTACTTTCGCGATCTCGACGGCGAAACACCCTCCCCGATCTACGAAATGGTCATGCAGTGCGTCGAACGCCCGATGATCGAAACCGTGCTGGCCCGCGTCAACGGCAATCAGACGCAGGCTGCCACGTTGCTCGGCATGAACCGCAACACCCTGCGCAAGAAGATGCAGGCCTACGGGCTGATCTGAGGTGACGCCCCCCCCAGGCTTCGCTGCGCTTCGCCTTCCCCCCCGAGGGGGCGCCCCATTCCTCGGGAGCGAGGCCGGACACGGACAGTCCCTGCGGACTGTCCGTCGCCTGCCGAACGACAGCGGCCTCCGGCCGCTGGCACCCTGCGGACGGGGCCCCTTCGCTTTTGGAGTCTCTTCGTTCGGCCTCCCAGTGGGGGCCATCGCCCTTGGGGCTGCCCGGTGGGCGCTGAGCATACGTCCCCTGCTTTCACGCCACATTCCATGAGCCTCTCACGGCAGGCACTCATCAGCGTTTCCGACAAGACCGGCGTGGCCGAACTCGCCGTTGCGCTCGAGCACGCCGGCTTTCGCATTCTGTCGACCGGCGGCACCGCGAAACTGCTGGCCGCTGCCGGCATTGGCGTCACCGAGGTCGCGGCGCACACCGGCTTTCCCGAGATGCTGGGCGGGCGGGTCAAGACACTGCACCCGGCCATCCACGGGGGCATTCTCGCGCGGCGCGATCTGCCCGCCCACATGGCCGCCATCGCAAACGCGGGCATCGGCACGATCGATGTCGTGGTGGTCAATCTCTATCCGTTTCGCGAGACCGTGGCCCGGCCCGGATGCAGCCTCGAGGAGGCCATCGAGAACATCGACATCGGCGGACCAGCCATGGTGCGCGCCGCGGCCAAGAATCACGACCATGTCGCTGTGGTGACCGATCCCGCCGACTATGCGGCGGTCATCGCCGAGATTCGCGCCAACGGCGAGGTCGGCGCCTTGACCCGGTTCGCCCTCGCGACCAAGGCGTTCCGTCACACCGCGCAATACGATGACGCCGTCGCCGCCTACCTTGCGGCTCGGACACCGGGCTCGCGCAACGAGTTGTTCCCGCCGCGCCTGAACCTCGGTTTCGACCGGGTGCAGACGCTGCGCTACGGCGAAAATGCGCACCAGCAGGCCGCGTTCTATCGCGACCCGGAACCGGCACCGGGCAGTCTGGCCACGGGCAAACAATTGCAGGGCAAGGCGCTGTCGTACAACAACCTCGCCGATGCCGACGCCGCCTGGGAATGCGTCAAGACTTTCGAGGCCCCCGCATGCGTGATCGTCAAGCACGCCAACCCGTGCGGCGTCGCGGTCGCCGACACGCCGACCGCGGCCTATCAGGCAGCGTTCCTGACCGATCCGGCCTCGGCCTTCGGGGGCATCGTCGCGTTCAACCGGGCGCTCGATCGCGCCGCTGCCGAAGCAGTCACCGGGCAGTTTGTCGAAGTCGTGATCGCCCCCGGCTACAGCGCAGATGCGAAAACAGCGCTGGCCGCGAAAGCCAACGTGCGCGTGCTGCAGGTTGACCTGGGTACCACCGCCAATGCCCTGGACTTCAAACGCGTCGGCGGCGGCCTTCTGGTGCAAACCCCGGATACCGCCAATCTTGTGCCGACCGACCTGCGCATCGTCACCCGGCTGCAGCCGACGGCGACGCAGATCGACGATCTGTTGTTCGCCTGGCGGGTGGCAAAGTTCGTGAAGTCCAATGCCATCGTGTTCTGCGCCGCACAGCGCACCGTCGGCGTTGGCGCCGGACAGATGAGCCGCATCGATTCCGCGCGCATCGCCGCGATCAAGGCCGGGCACGCGGGCCTGTCGCTGAACGGTTCCGTGGTTGCCTCTGATGCTTTCTTTCCGTTTCGCGACGGACTCGACGCCGTCGCCGACGCGGGCGCATTAGCGGTCATCCAGCCCGGTGGCAGCATGCGCGATGACGAGGTCATCGCGGCAGCCGACGAGCGCGGCATCGCGATGGCCTTCAGTGGCATCCGCCACTTCCGGCATTGATCAGGCAATCGGGTTGAGGCGCGAGCGGTGAACCCCAGGCAGATGTCCAGGCGCGACGGCGCCGATCGGAACCCGGCGGCAGCCTTGCCCGGGGTAGCGACGCGACACCGGCTGTCGAGTGGGTCGGACGGCATCCCGAACCCGGATCGCTCGCGATGAACCTGCTCGTGGTCGGTGGCGGCGGGCGCGAACATGCGCTGGCGTGGCGCCTGGCCCAGTCACCGCGGGTGGCGCGGGTCTACGTTGCGCCAGGCAATGCCGGCACTGCCCGCGAGGACGGCCTGTTCAACGTCGCCGCGGGCAGCATTCCCGAATTGCTCGCTTTCGCGCGCCGCGAGAATATCGCGCTGACCGTCGTCGGACCGGAGGCCCCGCTGTCGGAAGGCATCGTCGATGCCTTCCGGGCCGAGGGCCTGCGCATCTTCGGCCCCACGCAGCGGGCGGCAAGACTCGAGGCCTCTAAGGATTTCGCCAAGCAGTTCATGGTGCGTCATCGCATCCCCACGGCCGGACACGAGACCTTCGACGAGGCGGTCGCGGCGCATGCCTATGTCGCCCGGAAAGGCGCGCCGATCGTCATCAAGGCCGACGGTCTGGCCGCCGGCAAGGGCGTCGTCGTCGCCACGTCGGAAGCCGAGGCCCACGCGGCCATCGACGACATGCTGGTTGCCAACCGCATGGGCGCCGCCGGCTCCCGGGTCGTCATCGAGGATTTCCTGACCGGCGAAGAGGCGAGTTTCATCGTGATGGTGGATGGGCGCAACGTGCTGCCTCTTGCCTCGAGCCAGGACCACAAGCGGCTGTTCGATGGCGACGCCGGACCGAACACCGGGGGGATGGGCGCCTACTCGCCGGCACCGGTCCTGACGCCGGCGGTACACGCGCGGGTCATGCGCGAGATCATCCAGCCGACGGTGACGGGGATGGCCGCGGAAGGCGAGAAATACACCGGATTTCTCTATGCCGGACTGATGATCGCACCCGACGGCGGCGTGCGTGCGCTCGAGTTCAATTGCCGGATGGGCGACCCCGAGACCCAACCGATCATGATGCGGATCAAGACCGACCTGCTGACGCTCCTGGAGCATGCGGTAAGCGGCACGCTCGATCGGGCCGAGGTGCAATGGGACCGCCGGGTCGCACTCGGTGTCGTACTTGCCGCGGCCGGCTACCCCGACATGCCTCGCAAGGGCGACGCGCTCGGCGCATTGCCTGCCGACGAGAACGACGTGCACGTGTTCCACGCCGGTACCGCCGACGTGGACGGACGGACCGTCACCAGCGGCGGCAGGGTCCTGTGCGTGACAGCGCTGGGCGACACCGTAAAAATCGCGCAGCGCCGCGCCTACGACATCGCCGACCGCATCCGCTTTTCGGGCTGCCAGATGCGGCGCGACATCGGCCATCGCGCTATCGAGACCCGCCGCAGCCTGCTGTAATACGGAGGAAGAAGCGCAATGACCGCAGACATCTCGGCCGCGCGCGGCTACTTCACCAGCTTGCAGCAGCGTATCGTCGCCGGGCTCGAGGCGGAGGAGGGTCAGATCTTCCGGCGCGACAACTGGGTCCGGCCCGAGGGCGGTGGCGGCATGTCGTGCCTGATCGAAGACGGCGACCTGTTCGAGCGCGCCGGTGTGTTGTTCAGCCACGTTGCCGGCGACAGTCTTCCACCGTCGGCGAGTGCCAGCCGGCCCGAACTGGCGGGGCACGGCTTCGATGCGCTGGGCGTGTCGCTGGTGCTGCATCCACGCAATCCCTATGCCCCGACGGTGCACCTGAACGTGCGCCTGTTCGTCGCCCGGCCGCCGTATGATCAGGCCGATGCCCCGCCGGTATTCTGGTTTGGAGGGGGCATGGACCTCACGCCGTATTACGGTTTCGAGGAAGACGCCATTCACTTTCACGAACAATGCCGTGCGGCCCTGGACGGCTTCGGGCCGCAGCACTATCCACGCTTCAAGCGCTGGTGCGACCGCTACTTCTTCCTCAAGCACCGCGGTGAGCCTCGCGGCATCGGCGGCATCTTCTTCGACGATCTCGCCGAGCCGAACTTCGATTCGGCGTTTGCGCTGACGCGCAGCGTCGGCGACAGTTTTCTCGGCGCCTACCTGCCGATCCTGAAACGTCGCCGCAACACGACATTCGGTGACCGGGAACGCGACTTTCAGGCCTATCGGCGCGGTCGCTACGTCGAATTCAACCTCGTGTTCGACCGCGGCACGCTGTTCGGCCTGCAGTCTGGCGGCCGTACCGAGTCGATCCTGTTGTCGATGCCGCCCCTCGTCAGATGGCGTTACGACTGGCATGCGCCGGACGGCACTCCGGAGGCACGCCTCACCAGCGAATTCCTCAACGGACGCGACTGGGTGCCACTGGCTGACACGTAGGGACTACCCGACTCCTGACGCCCACCCCCAGGCTTCGCCTTCCCCCTCGAGGGGGCGCGGCATTCCTCGGGGAGCCCTGCGGATGCCGGGTTCGACCAGCTTCCCAGCCGATGCTTTCGAGGCAGGCTTGAATCCTGCTTGGACCATACGGTTTTGCATTGGCGCCCCGAAAACACCAGGGAGAACCCGATGGAAGTCTCACCCGACCAGAGCAACGACCTGATCGCCCAACTCAGAGCTCGCGTCGAGATCCTCGAGACGATTCTCGAGGCAAACAATATTCACGTTCCAGCGGCCGCCGGGGCGGCCGGTGCCCCTGTGTCGGGATTCAGCAACGATATGCTGGAGTTTCCCGAGCTCGATCTGAGCGAGCCACCGCCGAAAGAGGTCGAAAAGCTGCAGGTACGGTCTTCGATCGAAGACATGCCCCGCATCTGCGAAGCGGTGCTCACCTTGTGGGGGAGCGATCTGTTCGAGAAATTCGTCAATGGTCTGGTGATCGACGAACGCGGCAACCGGCAGGGATTCAGCCAGGAGGTGATGGAAGAGTTGTTGATGCTCGGGCGGGTCGCTCACGCCCGGGTGGTGATGATCGGCACGCCCTCTCCCTTGCGCAAGGCGAAATCACGCAAGCCCGGCGACACCCTGAACCTGCGCAAGAAGCAGGAACGACTCCTCAAGGCAGACCCCGAAAAGACCCTCGACCTGCGCCGCACCCTCGACCATCAGGGTTAGACGCCCCCCCAGCCTTCACTCCGCTATGGCTTCCCCCTCAAGGGGGCGCCGCGTTCCTCGGGGGGTGAGGCCGGACGCGAGCAGTTACTCGCCGAGGTAGGCTTGACGTACCTGCTCGCTGCCGAGCAGCGCGGCTGACGAATCGGTGAGGGTGATCACACCTGACTCCATGACATAGCCTCGTGCGGCCGCCTGCAGCGCCAGGCGCGCGTTCTGTTCCACCAGCAGGATGGTCACGCCTTCCGCGGCGATGGCGGCGATCACCTCGAAGATCTTCTGCACCATCAGCGGCGCCAGCCCCATGCTGGGCTCGTCGAGCAGCAACAGGCGCGGCCGGCACATCATCGCGCGCCCGATCGCGAGCATCTGCTGCTCACCGCCGGACAGCGTCCCGGCGGTCTGGGCGCGGCGTTCCTCGAGCCGGGGAAACAGGCCGTAGACGCGATCCAGATCGGCGGCGATACCATCCCGGTCAGCGCGGATGTAGGCGCCCATCGCTAGGTTCTCGTGCACCGTGAGGCGCGCGAACACGCCTCTTCCCTCGGGTACCAGCGCGACGCCGCGGCGCACCAGCCGATGCGATACCTCGCCTGTGATTTCAACGCCGTCATAGCGGATGCTGCCGCTGGCCGGCGTGAGCATCCCGGCCAGCGCTTTCAGGGTGGTGGTCTTGCCGGCGCCATTGGCGCCGATGAGCGCGACCAGTTCACCCTGGTCGACATGCATATCGACGCCGCGGATGGCAACGATGCCGCCATAGGCAACCGTCAGACCCGCGACATCCAGCAGCCGAGTCACGGATGTGCCGCCGCGTCGACGCCCAGATACGCCTCGATCACTCTGGGGTCGCGCTGCACCTCGCGCGGCGCGCCCTCGGCGATCTTGCGGCCGTAGTCGAGCACGGCTACCCGGTCGCACAGTCCCATCACCAACTTCACGTCGTGCTCGATCAGCAGCACCGTGGTGCCGTCGGCCCGGATGCGACCGATCAGTTGGCCAAGCGCCTGGCGTTCGGTCGGATTCATGCCGGCGGCCGGTTCGTCCAGTGCCAGGAGCCGTGGTTCGGTCGCCAGTGCACGCGCGATCTCCAGCCGCCGCTGATCACCATAGGACAAGTTGCGCGCGATCCGGTTGGCATGCGGCCCGATGCCGACGTAGGCCAGCAACTCATGGGCGCACAAGGTGATCGCGGCTTCTTCCGCCCGCGTCGCCGCGGTCCGGAACATCGCGCCGAACACCCCCGCGGCACTGCACAGATGGCGGCCCACCATGACGTTCTCCAGCGCCGTCATGTTCGCGAACAACCGGATATTCTGGAACGTGCGCGCGATGCCCGCGGTCACGACCAGATGCGGCAAACCGGCGGGCAACGGGGTGCCGTCGAACACGATCTCGCCACCGTCCGGCACATAGAGCCCGGTGAGCACGTTGAACAACGTCGTCTTGCCGGCGCCGTTAGGTCCGATCAACCCGTAGATCTGCCCACGACCGATCGCCAGCGACACGTCGGACAAGGCAGCAAGGCCGCCGAAGCGCTTGGAAACGGTACGCACCACCAGCAAATCCGGAGAACTGCTCACGCCGGACCCGCCGACTCCAGTTCGCGGCGGCGGACCTGCGACGGAAACAATCCGGCCGGCCGGAACCGCATCATCAGCACCAGGGCCAGGCCGAACAGCAACATCCGGATCACTTCGGGCGCGACGACCACCTGTCCGAGCAGTGACTTCTGCAACGGTTCGACCGTGTAGCGCAGGACCTCGGGCACGAACGACAGCAGCAACGCGCCCGCAACCACGCCCCATACATTGCCCATGCCACCGAGCACGACCATGGCGAGCACCATGACCGACTGCTCCAGCACGAAGCTCTCGGGGCTGATGAAGGTCTGGATCGACGAGAACAGACCGCCGGCGATGCCGCCGAAGCTCGCTCCCATCGCGAACGCCAGCAGCTTCACGTTGCGCGTGTCGATGCCCATGGCCTTGGCCGCGGTCTCGTCCTCGCGAATCGCCATCCAGGCACGGCCGATGCGCGAGTCCTGCAGGCGCAGGTTGACGACGATCACCGCCAGCAGCACCAGCAGCAGCAGGTAGTAATACTTGATCGGACCGGAGAACTCGAAACCGAACAGCTGGTGTGAGCCGGCAAGGCTGAAGCCGCCGATGCGCATGGGGTCGATGAGCGTCACCCCTTGCGGACCATTGGTGAGATTCACCGGCTGCGAAAGGTTGTTGAGAAAGATGCGCACGATCTCGCCGAAACCGAGTGTCACGATGGCGAGATAGTCACCCCGCAGCTTCAGCGTCGGGGCGCCGAGCATCAACCCGAACAGGCACGCCAGCAGGGCGCCGGTCGGCAGGATGATCCAGAACGGCAGGTGGAGCCCGAAGTGCGGCGAAGCGAGCAGCGCCCAGGTGTAGGCGCCAACGCCGTAAAACGCGACGTAACCCAGATCGAGCAGTCCGGCGAAACCGACCACGATATTGAGCCCGAGAGAGAGCAGGGCGAAGAGAATGGCCAGGTTGGTGATGCGAACCCAGGCGGTGCCTTGCGACGCGAGGATGAAGGGCAACACGGCGAGCGCCAGCGTGATCGCCGCCATGCCGATGCCCCGGACGACGGGCGCCGAACGCCATGCGGCCACATTCATCGGCGGGCGCCGGCCGGCGTACTCATGCACGGTCTCCGACGCGCTCGCCGAGCAGCCCCGAGGGCCGGAACACGAGCACGATGATGAGCACGACGAACGCGAACACATCCTGGTAGTTGCTGCCGAACAGGATCATGTGGCCCTGATCGGCGCAGCGTTCGGCGAGCGCGGTGGAGAGCCATTCGACGTTGCACAGATCGGTCGCGTCACCGATGTAGCCGGTACCCAGGGCCTCCACCACGCCGAGCAGCAGCCCGCCGAGCATGGCACCACCGAGATTGCCGATCCCGCCCAGCACCGCGGCGGAGAAAGCCTTCATGCCCAGCAGCGCACCCATCTTGTAGTGCGCGATGCCGTAGTAGGTGCCGACCATGACGCCTGCCATTGCACCGAGCGCTGCGCCGAGCACAAAGGTGAATGTGATCACCCGATTGATGTCGATGCCCATCAGGCCGGCGACCGCCGGATTCTCCGACGTCGCGCGCATCGCCATGCCGAGCCGGGTGCGATACACGACGAAGGTGAGCGCCGCCATCATCGCCAACGAGATCAGCATGATCGCGATCTGGACCGCGCTGATGCTGGCGCCGCCGATATCGAACACCGGGTTGGCGACGATCTGGGGGAACGAGCGCGGATTGCGGCTGAAGATCAGCAGTGCCACATGCTGCAGGATGATCGACACACCGATCGCGGTGATCAGCGGCGCCAGTCGCGGCGCACCGCGCAGCGGCCGGTAGGCCACCCGCTCGAGGAGATAGCCCAGGATCATGCACACCGGGACCGCGCACAGCACGCCGGCCGTAAGTATCAGGAATGGTGGCATCGACCCGGACGCCGCAAGCGCACCGATCACGGTCAGCGCCACCATCGCTCCCACCATCACCACTTCGCCGTGGGCAAAGTTGATGAGCTGGATGATGCCGTAGACCATCGTGTAACCCAGCGCCACGACGGCGTAGACGCTGCCGAGCGTCAGACCGTTGATCAGCTGCTGCAGGAAGATATCCAAATCTGCTGGGCTTCAGCGAAAACGGCACCCGAGGGTGCCGTTTTCAGGGAGGTTCGCCGGCGGTGGTGGTCGATCGAAAGCGATCGCCTCTACTCGCGGCTCACTTCTTTTCGGGGGCTGGGGCTGGCGCCGCAGCGGTCGGCTGCGGGGCCGGCACCGCAGCGGATGCCGCTGCCGCAGGCGCGGCGCCGGCGGCAGCAGCGGCGATGAACTCATCGACCGTGAAGGTCTTTCCGCCCTTGATGATCGCGATCGGACCGAGCTTGCCATCCTTCAGGGAGAAAATCGTCATCTCCGCGTCCTTGCGGTCGCCCTTGTCGTCGAATTCGATCTTGCCGCTGGCACCGTCGAAGCTGATCTTGGCGAGTTCCGGCAGATACTTTGCCGGATCCGGCGAATCGGCTTTCTGCATCGCGGCGATCAGCAGGTTGGCGGCGTCGTAGGTGAAGGGCGCGTAGATCAGCGGATCACTGTTGAACTTCTTCTTGAAGGCCTCGAGGAAGCCAGCTTTCGCCGCCTTGACCGGCAGCCCCGCCTGCGAGCAGATCAGGCCTTCAGCAGCGGCGCCGGCGAGTTCCTTCATCTTGTCGCTGCAGGCACCATCGCCGAACGCGAACACCGCCTTGATGCCGAGTTCGCGGCCCTGCTTCATCAGCGGCGCGGCGCCGGCGTCCATGCCGCCGTAGAAGATGGCGTCGGGCTTCTTGCCGCGCAGCTTGGTCAGGATCGCCTTCCAGTCGGTAGTGGTGTCGGTGCCCTTCTCGCGTGGCAGCACCTTGACGCCACCGGCCTTGAGCGCCTTCTCGACTTCGTTGGCGAGGCCCTCGCCATAGGCCGTGGCGTCATCGACGACCGCCACGAGCTTCGGCTTGTAGTGGGTAGCCAGGTAACTGGCGACCGCCGGCCCTTGCTGGTCGTCGCGACCCACGGTCCGGAACGTGATCTTGAAGCCCTGCTCGGTCAACTTCGGGTTGGTGGCCGAACCCGAAATCATCGGAATCCCGGCCGTGTTGTAGACCGCGGACGCCGGAATGGTCACACCCGAATTGAGATGGCCCACGACCCCCGCGACCTTCGCATCGACGAACTTCTGCGCGACGATCGGGCCTTTCTCGGGTTTGGCCTCGTCGTCTTCCGACATCAATTCGAAAGTGACCTTCTTGCCGCCCAGGGATATGCCCTTGGCGTTGGCCTCCTCGATTGCAAGCACGACGCCCGCCTCGTTGTCCTTGCCCAGATGGGCGATGCCGCCAGTCAAGGGCGCGGCGTGTCCGATCTTCACCGTGATGCCGACTGGCGCCGCCGGTGCCGCTGCGGGTGCCGGCGGCTCCGCCTTCTTGCCGCAGGCGCCCAGACCGAGCGACAGCGCGATGGCGGCGGACAGAGCGAGAATCCTGGCGGGAACGGGTACGAAGGGACGGGGCATCGGAATTTCCTCTGAAAAAAAAAGTGTCTGCGGACTGCCGCGGGATTATTCCCGCTGCCCCTGACCCGGTCAATGCCGGGTTTGGGCGATACGACCCGGGGCGATAACGGTTTCGCCTGGCGAGCGCCAATGAAAAAGCCGGCCTCGCGGCCGGCCTGGTGCTCGCTCGAATCCGGTCAGGATCAGGACAGCGACAGGATGTAATCCACCATCGTCTTGACGTCTTCGTCCTTCAGGTTCGGATGTGGCGTCATCGGGATCGCGCCCCAGTTGCCGGAACCGCCGGCCTTGATCTTCTTGACCAGCATGTCGGTGGCGGCGGCATTGCCCTTGTACTTCTTGGCGACTTCCTTGTAGGCGGGGCCGACCAGCTTGGTGGCTTCGGCGTGACAAGCCAGACAGTCGCTGCCCTTGATCAGGCCTTTGGCCTTTTCGGCGTCGGCGGCATGCACGGCACCGGCGGCGAAGAAAGCGGTGGCTGCGGCAACGACGAATTTACAAGACTTCATGGACACTCCTCCGATGGTAGACAAGACCCCCGTCTAGTTTAGGGGTTTTCCCAAGGCTTGAAAACGGCAGCGCCGCAATATCCGAACCACATCACGCGACGGCGCCGATTTCGACCAGCACCCGCTCGGGATCGTCGAGTGGTGCCAGGCAGACAACGCCACGACAGACCCAGGCGTTGACGGTGCCGCTCACGGGCCTGGCCAGGGCAGGGGCCAGCTCCGCGAGTTTGCCACCCGGCGCGATCACCAGGCTCGCCGGCGCGTACCGCCCGATCAGCGGGCGGGGTCGAGGCGAAACCCGGATTATCGCCCGGCCCTGCCGAACCGGATGGAACCCGCAAGCGCCGCTACCCCAGCCCGAGTTCCGCCCACATCGCATCCACCCGCTGCTTCACTACCGTGTCCATCGCGATCGGCCTGCCCCATTCACGCGTGGTCTCGCCGGGCCACTTGCCGGTGGCGTCGATTCCCATCTTGGAGCCGAGCCCGGACACCGGGCTGGCGAAGTCCAGGTAGTCGATCGGCGTGTTGTCGACCAGCAGCGTGTCGCGGGTCGGATCGACCCGCGTCGTCAGGGCCCAGATCACCTCCTTCCAGTCGCGCGCGTCGACGTCCTCGTCGACCACGATGATGAACTTGGTGTACATGAACTGGCGCAAGAACGACCAGACGCCGAACATCACCCGCTTGGGATGCCCTGGATACTGCTTGCGCATGCGCACCACCGCGAGCCGGTACGAACAGCCCTCCGGCGGCAGGTAAAAGTCGATGATCTCGGGAAACTGCTTCACCAGCAGCGGGACAAACACCTCGTTCAGCGCGACGCCGAGGATCGCCGGTTCGTCCGGCGGCTTGCCGGTGTAGGTGGAGTGATAGATCGGATTGCGCCGCATGGTGATGCGCTCGACGGTGAACACCGGAAAGACATCCTGCTCGTTGTAGTAGCCGGTGTGATCGCCGAACGGGCCTTCGACCGCCGATTCCCAGCCGTCGAGCGCTTTCGATCGGCCAGCGCCTCCGGGTGCCGCGGCGCCGGGCCGGATCGCGCCTTCGAGAACGATCTCGGCGCTGGCCGGCACCTGCAGATCGCTGCCGATGCACTTCACCAACTCGGTCTTGCCGCCGCGCAACAGCCCGGCGAACTGGTACTCCGAGAGCGAATCCGGAACCGGTGTCACGGCCCCGAGGATGGTGGCGGGGTCCGCTCCCAGCGCCACCGCGACCGGAAACGGTTCGCCCGGCCGCGCCAGCGAGTGATCGCGAAAATCGAGCGCGCCGCCCCGATGCGCGAGCCAGCGCATGATGAGCTTGTTACGCCCGATGACCTGCTGCCGGTAGATGCCCAGGTTGTGCCGCGCCTTGTTCGGGCCGCGGGTCACGGTCAGGCCCCAGGTGATCAGAGGCCCGGCATCACCCGGCCAGCAGGTCTGCACCGGCAGGCGCCCGAGATCCACGTCGTTCCCCTCCCAGACGATCTCCTGGCAGGGCGCGCTCGACACGACCTTCGGCGCCATGTTGAGCACCTGCCTGAGCACGGGGAGCTGGTCCCACATGTCCTTGAGACCCTTCGGCGGCTCGGGCTCCTTCAGGTAGGCGAGCAGCTTGCCGACTTCGCGCAGCGCCGCGACCGAATCCTCGCCCATGCCCATCGCCACGCGCCGTGGCGTGCCGAACAGGTTGGCCAGCACCGGCATGTCGTGGCCCGCCGGGTTCTCGAACAGGATCGCGGGACCTTGCGCGCGCAGCACGCGGTCGCAGATCTCGGTCATCTCCAGATGCGGCGACACCGGCGTGCGGATACGCTTGAGTTCGCCCTGGTGTTCGAGTTGGGCAATGAAATCGCGGAGGTCGTGATAGCGCATGGGCGGGCACCGGCGCGCGAACCGCGCGGGGGAGGTATGTTGTCGCGCCGTTTCGCGGCACAATCGAGTGCTTCGAAGTGTAGTGGACATCGGTCAATCCCAACGCCGTGAACCCGGGTTCCCGCAGCCGCGACCAGCAGCAGGCCGGCCGCCTCGAGTTGCTCGAGGTGCGGGTCGAATCGCTCAGCCGCGAACTCGCCGCGCAACGCGCGCGACTCGGCACCGCCATGTCGCGCGCGTGGCAACTGGGCCAGGAAAACAGGGCGCTCGAGGTCGAAGTCGCCCAGCGCCGGCTCGCCGAGGAGCTGGCGCGCGGCCAGTCCGAGATGCTGATCCAGTCGATCTCGGTGCTGGCGAGCGAGTCCAACCTCGATCGCTTCCTGGGTCATGTGCTCAAGGCCACCGTCGACCAGCTCGGCGGGATCGGTGGCACGCTGTGGTTCCCGAACCAGGACGGCACCGCTCGCCTGCACCTCGAGTATCTCGAATCCAGAGTGATCCCGGCCGCCGCATCGCGACATCCGGCGGTGCGCCAGCCGCCACCGGTGGGCGGCGGGCCCGGTTCGACATTTCCGGAGGAGCACCCGGAAACCTATGTGCTGGCGCATGCGGTCGCCGGCCTGCCCGAAGCCAACCGCCGCTACATCATGTCGCTCGGCGTGCGCGCGCTGCTCACCGTGCCGATGGTGTTGGGTTCCGAGACGGCCGGGTGGATCTGCATCCGCAGCAGCCGCATGGACCCGCGCGAAATGGAAAGCCAGATTCGGGTGGCCGGCGCGCTTGCGGGTCAGGCAACGCTCGCGATGCAGATGGCACGTCTGGGCGAGCAGGCGCGACAGGCGGCGGTGCTCGACGAACGCAACCGCATCGCCCGCGACATCCACGACACCATGGCGCAGGGGTTCACCGGCGTGGTGCTCAATCTCGAAGCCTCGCGCCGCGCGCTCGCCAAACTCAACATCGAGGTGGCGCTGGAACACATCGAGCATTCGTGCGAACTGGCGCGCACCGGGCTCGACGAAGCGCGGCAGTCGGTCCGGGCCCTGCGGCCGGACGCACGCGGACACGCCGACCTCGCCGTCGCGCTGAGGCTTCTGATCGACCGTGTCAGCGCCTCGGGCGCCGTACGTGGTGGCCTGCTCGTCAGCGGCGACCCGCAGCCACTGGCACGTGACACCGAGACCGAACTGGTGCGCATCGCCCAGGAGTCGATGACCAACATCCTCAAGCACTCGCACGCCCGCGCGTTCACCGTCGAACTGGGCTTCGGCAATGGCGCCGTGCGCCTGCGCATCGCGGACGACGGTGCGGGTTTCGATGTCGCCGACCATCACGACGGCTTCGGCCTGCTGGGCATGCACGAACGCGCCGAGCGTTTGGGCACGCGACTGGAGATCGAGAGCGAGCGCGGCAAAGGTACCCGGGTGCAGGTGACCGTCCCGGCGTCATGCGACCGCCGCCGATGACCGCCCCGCTACGCGCTCGGCGTCGGCCGTCCGCCCGCCCGCACCGCGCGCCACCGCGCCGGTTCCGATGAGCGGACTTGCCAAGACCGCCGCGATCCGGGTGTTGCTGGCGGACGACCACGCGCTGGTACGGCGAGGACTCGCCGCCATCATCGACATGGAGGATGGCACGACGGTCATCGGCCAGGCCAACGACGGCGAAGAGGCAGTCGAGATGTGGCTGGCGCTCAAGCCCGATGTGGTGCTGATGGACCTGCGCATGCCGCGCCTGGACGGGCTGGAAGCCATCCGCCGCATCCGCGCCACCGACCCGACCGCGGGCATCATCGTGCTCACCACCTATGATCACGATGAAGACGTGTATGCCGGGCTGCGAGCCGGCGCCAAAGCCTATCTGCTCAAGGATGCCCAGCCCGAAGAGCTGTTCCGCTGCATCCGGGCGGTGCATGCGGGCGAGGCCTATCTGCAATCGAAGATCGCCGCCAAGCTGGCACTGCGGGTGCAGGAGCAGGCGTTGACCGATCGCGAGGTGCAGATCCTGGGGCTGCTGGCCGAGGGCAAGAGCAACAAGGGCATCGCGCAGTCGCTGTTCATCACCGAGAGCACAGTCAAGAGCCACCTCAAGAGCCTGTTCGCCAAGCTCGATGTCACCAGCCGGGCCGAGGCGGTGTCGCTCGCGGCAAAGCGCGGACTGGTGCGTTTCTGAGCGGGTGACGAAGGCTCATCATCCCTCTTTCGGGTGAGACGTGGCACCCCGTTTCGGGTGCTTCGCCTCACCCTTTCGCCGGATGCGCCGCCCGGCCGGTACTCGCACACTCCTTCGGTAGTCGACAGTGCCGGTATCGTCTGAAACTGCCGTCCTCACCCCGCACCACTTCCCGCCCCCAGGAGGTCATGGTCATGCCGCAGCTTTCCATCAACGGCCAGAGCTATTTCGCCGACGCCCCCCCCGATACGCCCCTGCTCTGGGTGATCCGCGACGACATCCGTCTCACCGGCACCAAGTTCGGGTGCGGTGCCGGCCTGTGCGGCGCCTGTACCGTGCACATCAACGGTCAGGCGGTGCGCTCATGCCAGATCCAGTTGAAGGACGTCCCGGAGACGGCGGCCATCACCACCATCGAAGGATTGCATCCGGCCAACACTCATGCGGTACAGCAGGCCTGGATCGAACATCAGGTCCCGCAGTGCGGCTACTGCCAGTCGGGCCAGCTCATGCAGGCAGCGTCGCTGCTCGCGATGAACCCCACGCCGACCGAGAAGGACATCGTGGACGGCATGAACGGGAACCTGTGCCGCTGCGCCACCTACTCGCGCATTGTCGGCGCCGTGAAGCGCGCCGCCGAAATCCTGAATGCGGAGGTGAAGCATGTCTGATCTCACACAGCACGGCCGGTCGCGCCGCGGTTTCCTGGTCCGCTCCACGGCGACCGCCGCGGGCGCCTATTTCAGCATCGGCCTCGCGCCCAAACTGCTCGGCGGCGCCGCCGACGCGCAGGCGGCGATGGAGGCGTTCACGCCGTCGATCTGGTTCACCATCACGCCCGACAGCAAGACCACGATGCACATCGTTAAGGCCGAGATGGGCCAGCATATCGGCACCGGCCTCGCCCAGGTCATCGCCGAGGAGCTCGAGGTCAAGTGGGAAGACGTGCACCTCGACGCACCGCTCGAGAGCGTGGAGAACTTCGCGATCTACGGCCTCGCCTACACGGTGAACAGCGGCAGCATCACCACCGAGTTCGACCGAATCTCGCGCGCCGGCGCCGCCGGCCGCATGGCGCTGGTCGAGGCCGGCGCCAAGTTGCTCGGCTCCTCGCCCGAGGGCTGCTACGCCAAGGAAAGCCGGGTTTACGACAAGGCCTCCGGCCGCTCGGTGAGCTATGGCGAGATCGTGCAGAAGGTCAGGATCGACCGGAAGTTCGCCTACCCGGAAGACTTCAAGAGCATCGCGCTCAAGCCGCGCGGCAACTACAACATCATCGGCAAATCGGTGGCATCGCTCGACATCCCGGCCAAGGTCAGCGGCCAGGCGAAGTACGGCATCGATGTCGTGCTGCCGAACATGGCTTACGGCACCCTGGTGGTGCCGCGCTCGCGCTACGCCTCCAAGGTGCTGTCGATCGACGAC
>JANXYG010000059.1 GCA_025350245.1 Betaproteobacteria bacterium | reverse complement strand
TGCCAAACAAAAAAGGCCGTCCTCGGAGGAACGGCCTTGCTGTCCTGAACGCCCGTCCGCTGGACGGGGGGGCAGCCTTATGCAGCCTTGCGGCGGCGCGCTGCCACACCGGCGACCGCCAGGCCGGCGATCATCAGCGCGTAGGTCGAAGGCGCCGGCACTGGCTGGGCGGCAAACGAGCCCGAGTAGGTGGTGCTGGTCGTCGCACCGTTGCTCATGAGCTGCGTCAGCGACGTTTTGCGACCGAACTGCGCCGACAGATTGAAAGTCGGGCCGATGCTGGTGACGATCGATTGCAACGCGGCGTTGCTGCCGACATAGGTGACGTTGGAGAGGTTGGCAACCGCATTGAGGTTGAGCGCGGTGGTGATGCCGACACTGAAGATCGAATCCCACGTGAGATCGGCGGTGAGGGTCGATGCGCCATCGAAGATGCTGAAGGTGCCGGTGCCGGTCACCGGCGCCGTTTGCATGGGCCCCACGGTGGTGATGGCGCCGATCGTGAACGTGCCGCCGATATTGCCGCCAAGGCCGTCGAACGCGCTGCTGGACCCGTTGGCAATCTTGAAATCGAATCCGTCGCCGGCATTCAGGAAGTCGATGGAGAAGAACCGACTACCCTTGAACTGAATCTTCGCGGCGCTTCCGTCGATGACCGGTGTGCTGACCCCATCGAAGGTGATGTCGGCCGCCTTGACGAAATCGGGGCCAGTCTTGAATTTTCGTCAATATCTAACGACGAGTAGATATTTTGGTTAGAGCAATGACCTCCTCACGTCATCCGGTGCCACGGTCACGGCACAAACGGACGAACAATGGGTCTGGCTTCAGTTACCCGTTTTGGCGCGAACCGGCAGTTTCGCCACCCCGCCCACGACATGGCGTGTTCACCGGAATACCATAGGTGACGCCAATGCCGGTCCTTGCCCCGAATACGCATTTCACCGGTCATTGCCACTTCGCGGCACCGAACTGCCGACCAGACGGGAAAGGAAACGGAACATGGCTGCAACCGAGAACATCCGCATCAACGGCTTGCGCCTCTGGGGCTCGCTCATGGACCTGGCAAAAATCGGCGCTACCGAAAAGGGTGGCGTGCGCCGGTTGGCGCTCACCGACCTCGATCGTCAGGGGCGTGATCTGGTCACCGGTTGGTGTCGCGACGCCGGCATGACGGTGACAGTGGACAAGGTGGGTAACATCTTCGCCCGCCGACCGGGCAGCGACCCCGCACGTGGCCCGGTGATATCCGGCAGCCACATCGACACTCAGCCCTCAGGCGGCCGGTTCGACGGCAATTACGGCGTGCTCGCCGCACTGGAAGTGGTGCGCACCCTGAACGACCAGGGCCTGCAAACCGCCGCACCCGTTGAAGTGGCGATCTGGACCAACGAGGAGGGCACCCGATTCCAGCCCGTGATGATGGGTTCCGGCGTGTTCGCTGGCGTGTTCGATCTTGCCGACGTACTGGCGCGCAAGGATCTCGACGGCCTGAGCGTGGGGGCCGAGCTCACCCGCATCGGTTACGCCGGCGATCTCGCCTGCGGCGGGCGTCCGGTCGGGGCCTACTTCGAAGCCCACATCGAGCAGGGCCCGGTGCTCGAAGACACCCGCAACACGATCGGCGTGGTCACCGGCGTGATGGGCCTGCGCTGGTACGACGTGGTCGTCACCGGCCAGGATTCGCATGCCGGACCCACGCCGATGCATCTTCGCCGCGACGCCCTGCTGGCCGCCGCGCGCGTGATCGAGGCCGTCAACCGCATCGCCCACGAGCACGCCCCTAACGGTCGTGGCACCGTCGGCTTTATTCAGTGCAAACCCAACTCGCGCAACGTGGTGCCCGGCGAGGTGCGCTTCTCCGTCGACCTGAGGCATGCGCAAACGCCCGACCTCGATGCCATGGAAGCCACGCTGCGCGGCACCTGCGCCAAGGTTGCCACCGATACCGGCGTGAGCATCGATGTCACCCTCAATTCAAGCTTTGCGACTACCGCCTTCGACCCCGCATGCATCGATGCCGTCCGCGCTGGCGCCGGACGACTCGGCTACCGTCACATGGACATCGTGAGCGGGGCCGGTCACGACGCCGTCTATCTCGCCCGCGTCGCGCCGACGGCGATGATTTTCGTGCCCTGCGAAGGCGGCATTTCGCACAATGAGATCGAGAATGCCACGCCCGAGGACCTAGAGGCGGGGTGCAATGTGCTGTTGCATGCGATGCTGGGGCGGGCGTTGTGACAGGCGCCGATCCGGCGACGTCCCCGACAGGACCAGCCTGACGCCACGGTCTCGTGCGGCGCAGGCTGGCCCATTTGCCGTTACCAGGTGGCGGGACCGCCGGAAGCGCGTCGCACCGTGACGGCCGGTTTGCGCCGGATCCCTGTCCGGGGGCCAGACCGTGGACAGGGATGACGCCATGACAAAGCGCATCGTGATCATCCAGGGTCACACGACGTCACCAGTCTGAACAAGCCCGGTGCTCGGCCCCCAGGGAGATTGGCGGCGCCCACAAGTTGTTGGGCACTGGTTGGCCGCAGCCGCGCATCTGCCCGCGGCGCCATGGCTCCCCGCATTGATCCATATCAATCCCGGCTGTGCAGGAACGGCCGACCATCCGCCCGTGAATCCGCCAGGAGATGATCCGATGTCCACCACCCGCAGACTCTGGTTGAGCCTGGGCACGTTGCTGGTCGCCGGCTTCGGCGTGCTCCTCTGGATGGGAGGCGAGATCTTCCGGCAGGCGCCACCGATGCCGGAACGCGTCGTCACCGAGCGTGGCGATATCGTCTACACCCGTGCGGATATCGAACTCGGCCGCCAGGTCTGGCAGAGCATCGGTGGTCAGCAACTCGGCTCGATCTGGGGCCACGGCGCACTGGTCGCGCCCGACTGGTCGGCGGACTGGCTGCATCGCGAGACCATGGCCTGGCTCGATCTGCGTGCCCGCGCCAAAGACGGGATCGCCTACGCCGATCTCGACCCCGCCGCGCAGGCGGGCATCCAGGCCGGATTGCGGCCGCAGATCCGGCGCAACACCTATGACGCCGCCAGTAGCCTCATCGTGATTCCGGTCGAGCGGGCACAGGCCATCGCGCAAGTCGCAGCGCACTACACGAGCCTGTTCTCCAATGATCCGGCCACGCATGCCTTGCGCGTGGGCTATGCGATGCGCGAAAACACCGTGCCCGATGCCCAACACCGCCGTGCGCTCGGGGCGTTTTTCTTCTGGACCAGTTGGGCGGCCGTCACCGAGCGACCCGGGCAGCCGATGAGCTATACGCAAAACTGGCCTTATGAACCGCTGGTCGGAAATGCGCCGACCTCGGCCGCATTCATCTGGACGGTGTTCAGCGTGCTGTTCATGCTTGCCGGTATCGGTCTGCTGGCGTGGCACAACGCGGTCTGGCACCACAAGGACAAGGCCGAAGCGCTGGTGCCGCCGCCGCAGGACCCGCTGCGTGGCCTGGTCCTGACGCCATCGATGAAGGCCACCGCCAAGTACTTCTGGCTCGTGGTCACGCTGTTTCTCGTGCAGATCCTGCTCGGCGCCACCACCGCGCACTATCAGGTCGAGGGCCAGAACGCCTACGGCATCGCGCTTTCCGAAGTGCTGCCCTACGCGCTTACCCGCAGCTGGCACACGCAGCTCGCGGTGTTGTGGATCGCGACCGCGTGGCTGGCGACCGGTCTGTACATCGGTCCGGCGATCTCCGGGCATGAACCCCGATACCAGCGTCTCGGTGTCAATGTTCTATTCGCGTGCCTGCTGGTGATTGTCGTCGGCGCCTTCACCGGGCAGTGGCTCGCGGTGATGCAGAAGCTCGGACTCGAGCACAACTTCTGGTTCGGCCACCAGGGCTGGGAGTATGTCGATCTCGGTCGCTTCTGGCAGTGGTTCCTGTTCATCGGGTTGCTGCTGTGGCTGTTGCTCGTGGGGCGCGCGCTGTGGCCTGCCATCGTCCGCAAGGACGAAACCTCATCCATCGTCGGCCTGCTGTTCCTGTCCACCACGGCCATCGGTCTGCTGTTCGGCGCCGGATTAATGTGGAACGAGCACACGCATCTGTCGATGGTCGAATACTGGCGCTGGTGGGTGGTGCACCTCTGGGTCGAGGGCTTCTTCGAGGTGTTCGCGGTGGCCGTCATCAGCTTCCTGTTCGTGAAACTCGGCCTGGTGCGCGCGAAATCGGCAACGATCAACGTGCTGTTCGCCACCATCGTGTTCATGGCCGGTGGCATCCTGGGCACCTTCCATCACCTGTATTTTGCCGGCACCACCACGGCAGTGGTCGCGCTCGGCGCGAGCATCTCGGCCCTCGAAGTGGTGCCGCTGGCGCTGATCGGGCTCGAGGCCCATGAAACCTGGCGGCATGGCCAGGCCGTGCCGTGGATGCAGCGCTACCGGTGGCCGATCCGGTTCTTCCTTGCGGTCAGTTTCTGGAACCTGGTCGGTGCCGGCCTGTTCGGGTTTCTCATCAACACGCCGATGGCGCTCTACTACATGCAAGGCCTCAACCTGACGCCGCTGCACGGCCACACGGCGTTGTTCGGCGTCTACGGCATGCTCGGTATCGGTCTGATGCTGTTCTGCCTGCGCGGGCTCGAGCCCGAGGCGCAGTGGAACAACGGTGTGCTGGCCGGGGCATTCTGGGCGCTCAACATCGGCCTCGCGCTGATGGCCCTGCTCACCCTGTTGCCGATGGGCGTGCTGCAGTTGCAGGCCGCGCTGGAGCACGGCTACTGGTACGCGCGCTCGGCCGAGTTCATGGGCAAGCCGATCATTCATCTGCTGGTGTGGATGCGTGTCCCTGGCGACACCGTGTTCAGTATCGGCGCCCTGCTGATCGCCTGGTTCGTATTCCGCCTGTGGGTTGCACCGCGTCGAGAGGTCATGCCGGCAGATGGGAATCGCCCGGGGGCCGGTCCGAGCAGCGTGACCCGATACCCATGATCGAGACGTGCCATCGAGTCCGCAGCATGGGCTCGCACGCGACGATGCCCGCGTCCGGGCCTGCGATCGGCAGCGCGGCGCTCCCTGCCGAGTCGGCTTTGCGCCTGAGCGGCATCTACTGCGCCGCGTGCGCCGGGATCATCGAAGGCGCGCTGATGGCGCAGGCCGGCGTGTTGCAGGCCAGCGTGAACGCCGGCACGCAGCGTGCCTCGGTACGCTTCGACCCGGCGCGGACGCAGCTCGCGGCCTTGCTCGATGCCGTGCGTCGCGCCGGCTATGGCGCAGTGCCCGATGCCGCGGTTGGGGCGCGGACGCAGCGTCGCGACGAGCATCGAAGCGCATTGTGGCGCCTGTTCGTTGCGAGCTTCTGCGCCATGCAGGTGATGATGCTCGCGACGCCACTCTATCTGACCGCGCCGGGCGTGATCGCCCCCGACCTGCGTCAATTGCTCGAGTGGGGCGCCTGGGTGCTGTCGGTGCCGGTGGTGCTGTTCGCGGCCGGGCCATTCTTCAGCGGCGCCTGGCGTGCTTTGCGCCGTCGCGCGATCAGTATGGATCTGCCGGTCGCGATCGGCATCGGCGTCACCTTCGTTGCGAGCACCGGCGCGGCATTCGATCCCGGCGGGCGGTTCGGGCATGAGGTGTACTTCGATTCGCTGACGATGTTCGTCAGCTTCCTGCTGCTGGGTCGATACCTCGAACTGCGCTTGCGCCATCGCGCTGCCGAGGCACTGGAAAGCGGGCTCGACGCCTTGCCCGACACGGCGATGCGCCTGCGCGATGACGGCGTGGCCGAGAGTGTCGATGTCGGCCGCCTGACGGTCGGTGATCGCGTGCGCGTGCCGGTCGGTCAGGCCTTTGCCGCCGATGGTGTGGTGATCGAAGGAGCAACCGACGCCGGCGAGGCATTGCTCACCGGTGAATCCACGCCGGTGCGCAAGGAGATCGGAGCGCGGGTGGTGGCAGGCAGCATGAACCTCGGTGCGCCGGTGGTGATGCGGGTGCAGCAGGCTGGATCCGACACGCGCTATGCGGCCATTGTCGAATTGATGCGGGACGCCGCGACATTGCGACCGGCCGCGGCGCGTTGGGCGGATCGCTGGGCCGCGCCGTTCCTGTGGACGGTGCTGGTGCTCGCCGCCGCTGCGGCCGCCGTGTGGAGCGTGATCGATCCGTCGCGCGCGGTGTGGGTCGCGGTGTCGGTGCTGATCGTCACCTGCCCGTGCGCTCTTTCGCTCGCCACGCCGGCGGCGTTGCTATCGGCCAGCGGGGCGCTCGCACGGCGCGGCGTGCTGCTGCGGCGGCTCGACGCGCTCGCGACCCTTGCGAACGTGACCCGGTTGTTCGTCGACAAGACCGGCACGCTCACGACCGATCAGCCACGCTTTGCCGGTGTCGATGTGATCGGGGCAACGAGCATCGATCAGGACCAACTCCTGCGTCGTGCCGCAGCGCTTGCCGCCTGGTCGCGGCATCCGCTGGCGTCGGCCCTGTGTGCGGCAGTGCCGGCGCAATCCGGCGCAGAACCGCCCTGGCGCTCGGTGCGCGAGCAGGCGGGCGCAGGCCTCGAGGCGCTCGATACCGACGGTGTCGCATGGCGACTTGGCAGTGCCGCCTGGACCGGCACCGTCGGTGCCGACGATGCGAGCGGACTGTCGACATGGTTCGGGCCCGCGGGTGCACCGCTGCTGCGCCTTACGTTCGAGGAAACGCTGCGCCCGGATGTGGTCGCCGCGATCGCGGCGCTGAAGGCCGATGGCGTCGTGCCGCATCTGCTGTCGGGAGACAGTCCGGGGCGCGTCGCCCAGCTTGCGCTGCGGCTGGGCATCGCCGCCGCTGTGGGCGCTGCCGATCCGTGGCGCAAGCAGGAAGAGGTTCGACGCGCGCAGGCAGCCGGAGAGGTCGTCGCCATGCTCGGTGATGGCATCAACGACGCTCCGGTGCTGGCGCAGGCCGACGTGTCGTTCGCGATCGGCGAAGGCGCGTTGCTGGCACGCGCCAATGCCGACGCCGTGATCGTTTCCAACCGGCTCGGCGATGTCGTGCATGCGCGCGTACTGGCGCGGCGCACGGTGCGAGTGATTCGTCAGAACATCGCCTGGGCGGCGGGCTACAACGCGCTTTGCGTACCGCTTGCGCTCGCTGGAGCGCTGCCGCCCTGGGCGGCCGGACTCGGGATGGCGCTCAGTTCGCTCGGCGTCGTGCTCAACGCGGCGCGCCTGCGCCGCTGACCCGACCGACGACTGATCCCATGGACATTCTCTACCTGCTGATTCCGCTGTCGGTCGTGCTGATGCTGGTCATCATGGGTGTCTTTGCATGGGCCATATCGACCGGCCAGTTCGACCAACTCGAAGGCGAGGGGGCGCGCATTCTCGAACCGGACACGCCGCCGCTTGACGCAGATCAAGGGCGGCGGTGACCGGGGGTAGAACAATCGGGGCACCTTGATCCCCCTGAAGAAGGAGCCCCCATGACCCTCTCGACGGCGCCGGCAGCGCCGGTCTACCGGGACGATACCGTGCGCGGCTTCGCGCTCGCCGCGGTGGTATGGGGTGTGGTGGGCATGCTGGTGGGCGTCTTCATCGCCGCCGAGCTGGCCTGGCCCGAACTCAACTTGGGCGTGCCGTGGTTGAGCTATGGCCGACTGCGGCCGTTGCACACCAATGCCGTGATTTTCGCCTTTGGCGGCTGCGTCCTGTTTGCAACGTCGTATCACGTGGCGCAGCGCACCTGTCAGGTGCCGCTGTTCGCGCCGACGCTGGCGAAGTTCACGTTCTGGGGCTGGCAGGCGGTCATCGTCGCCGCCGCGATCTCGCTGCCGCTCGGCTACACGCAGGGCAAGGAATACGCCGAACTCGAGTGGCCGATCGACATCCTGATCGCCGTGGTGTGGGTCGCCTACGCGGTCGTGTTCTTCGGCACCATCGGCACCCGGCGGGTGCGACACATCTATGTCGCCAACTGGTTCTTCGGTGCGTTCATCCTGACCGTGGCGCTGCTGCACATCGTGAACAGCATGGCCATGCCGGCCGGCTTCATGAAGAGCTACTCGGCCTATGCCGGCGTGCAGGACGCGATGGTGCAGTGGTGGTACGGGCACAACGCGGTGGGATTCTTTCTCACGGCGGGGTTCCTGGGGATCATGTACTACTACATCCCGAAGCAGGCCGAACGCCCGGTCTACAGCTACCGGCTGTCGATCGTGCACTTCTGGGCGCTGATCTTCACCTACATGTGGGCCGGCCCGCATCATCTGCACTACACGGCGCTGCCCGACTGGGTGCAGAGCGTCGGCATGGTGTTCTCGCTGATCCTGCTGGCGCCGAGCTGGGGCGGGATGATCAACGGGGTGATGACGCTGAGTGGCGCATGGCACAAGCTGCGCGACGATCCGATCCTCAAGTTTCTCATCGTCGCGCTGTCGTTCTACGGCATGAGCACCTTCGAGGGGCCCATGATGTCGATCAAGACCGTCAACGCGCTCAGCCACTACACCGATTGGACGGTGGGCCACGTGCACAGCGGAGCACTGGGCTGGGTCGGGTTCATCTCGATGGGGGCGCTCTATCACCTGATCCCGCGCATGTTCGGGCAGACCCAGATGCACAGCGTGCGTGCGATCGAGCTGCACTTCTGGATCGCCACCGTGGGCATCGTGCTCTACATCGCGGCGATGTGGATCGCGGGGGTGATGCAGGGGCTCATGTGGCGCGCGGTCAACCCCGACGGCACGCTCGCCTACAGTTTCGTCGAGGGCGTCAAGGCCACCTATCCATTCTATGTGGTGCGTTTCGCGGGTGGCGTGCTGTACCTCGGCGGCATGCTGATCATGGCCTGGAACGTCGCAATGACCGTCGCCAGCGGCTCCGCGGTCGCCGTGCCGGTCCCGCAGACACTTGCGCACGCCTGAAGCAACCACCATGACCCAGCCCCCCGTGCCAACCGGTTTCAGTCACGAGAAGATCGAGACCAACAACTTCCTGATGATCGTGCTCATCCTGCTGGTGGTGGCGGTGGGCGGTCTGGTCGAGATCGTGCCGCTGTTCTTCCAGCGCTCGACCACGCAGCCGGTGGCCGGTCTTAAACCCTATACCGCGCTGCAGCTCGCCGGCCGCGACATCTACGTGCGCGAAGGTTGCTACAACTGCCACTCGCAGATGATCCGGCCGTTCCGTGCCGAGACCCTGCGCTACGGCCACTATTCAACGGCCGGCGAGTTCGTCTACGACCGCCCGTTCCAATGGGGCAGCAAACGCACCGGGCCGGACCTGCAGCGCGTCGGCGGCAAGTACAGCGACGAGTGGCACCGACTTCACCTGATCCGTCCACGCGATCTCGTGCCCGAATCGAACATGCCGGCCTATTCGTGGCTCGAGCGCACCCCGGTCGACGCCGAGGCCTTGCCGCGGCACCTGCGGGCGATGCAACGGCTCGGTGTGCCCTACAGCGAGGAAGAGATCGCAAAATCCGCCGCGGCGGTGCAGGGCAGGAACGAACTCGATGCACTGATCGCCTACCTGCAGGTGCTTGGCACCGCGTTGAAGTGAGGGCACGGTAATGGACGTGAACACGCTGAGGATCATCGTGACCCTGCTCTCGCTGGCAGCGTTCATCGGCGTCGTCCGATGGGCATGGTCGGGGCGCAACCAGGCTGCCTTCACGGAAGCCGCGCAACTGCCGTTCCTGGAAGAGTCGAAAGACAAACGATGAGCGATTTCTATTCGAGCGGGTGGTCGATCTATATCGCCGTCACCACCGTGGTGTCGATCATCGCGTGCCTGGTTCTGCTCGCGGTCGCCGCGCGGCGCAAGGTGGTTCCGGGCGCTGGCAACACCACCGGCCACACCTGGGACGAAGACCTCACCGAGCTCAACAACCCGTTGCCGCGCTGGTGGATGTGGTTGTTCATCATCACCGTCGTGTTCGGTATCGCTTACCTGGTGATCTTTCCCGGCGCCGGCAGCCACGCGGGTGCGCTCGGCTGGACCAGCATCGGCCAGTACGAGAACGAGCAGGCGCAGGCGAAAACCGCGATGGCGCCTCTGTATGCCGGGTATGCGGCGCTCGACGCCGATGACCTGATCAAGGACGCCGGCGCGATGGGCATCGGCGAACGCCTGTTCGTCAACAACTGCTCGGCGTGTCACGGGTCGGATGCGCACGGCGGCAAGGGCTTTCCGAACCTCACCGACGACGACTGGCTGCACGGCGGGTCGCCCGAGATCGTCGAGAAGACCATCACCGAGGGTCGCCAGGGCATGATGCCGCCGCTGGCCGCCGCGGTCGGCAGTGCCGACGACGTGCGCAATGTCGCCAACTTTGTGCTCAGCCTTTCCGGCAGCCCGCACGATGCCGGGGCCGCAGAACGCGGGCAACCGAAGTTCGCGATCTGCGCCGCGTGCCATGGCGCGGACGGCAAGGGCAACCAGGCGCTCGGCTCGCCCAACCTCACCGACAAGGTCTGGCTGCACGGCTACGGCGTGGACGCCATCGTCGCGATAGTCACCAACGGCATGACCAACGTGATGCCGGCCCAGGGTCAACGCCTGAGCGCGGAGCAGATACACGTTCTGGCCGCCTATGTGCTGAGCCTGTCGCGCAACACGGCCACGACCGCCCGATGATCACCCCGCCAGGCGCTGTTCGTTCGCTACCCCCGGCGCAGGGCCGCCGCCCGCGGTGCCCCGAAGCCGGAGACTGACATTGTCGATGGCGACGCCGGACTCACCGGCTTTTCCGGTCGCCGAGGGCGAAACCGTATGGCTCTACGAGAAGCGCAAGAAGATCCATCCGCGTTCGGTGACCGGCTGGTTCGCGGGCTGGCGCTGGGGCTTCGTGTGGCTCACCCAGCTCGTGTTCTACGGAATCCCTTGGCTCACCTGGAACGCCCGGCCCGCGGTGTTGTTCGACCTGGCATCCCGGCGCTTCTACATCTTCGGTCTGGTGCTGCATCCGCAGGACTTCATCTACCTCACGGCGCTGCTCGTCGTGTGCGCCTACGGCTTGTTCCTGTTCACCGCGGTTGCCGGCCGTCTCTGGTGCGGGTTCACCTGTCCGCAAACGGTCTATACCGAAATTTTCCTGTGGGTGGAGCGGCGCTTCGAGGGCGATCGCGCGGCGCGCATGCGGCTCGACGCCGCGCCCTGGTCGTTCGAGAAGCTGCTGCGCAAGGGTGGCAAACAGGGGGTATGGCTCGCCATCGGGCTGTGGACCGGGTTCACCTTCGTGGGCTACTTCACCCCGGTCCGGATGCTCTGGGCCGAGTCGTTCACGTTGGCTTTCGGTCCCTGGGAATGGTTCTGGGTTCTGTTCTACGGCTTCGCGACCTATGGCAACGCCGGCTACCTGCGCGAGCAGGTGTGCCTCTACCTGTGTCCGTACGCTCGTTTCCAGAGTGCGATGTTCGATCGCGACACGATGATCGTCAGCTACGACCCGACGCGCGGCGAGCCGCGCGGCTCGCGTTCGCGCGGCGCCGATGCGGGCGCCAAGGGGCTGGGCGACTGCATCGATTGCACCCTGTGCGTGCAGGTGTGCCCCACGGGCATCGATATCCGCAAGGGGCTGCAATACGAATGCATCGGCTGCGCCGCCTGCGTCGACGTGTGCGACAGCGTGATGGACAAGATGAACTATCCGCGCGGGCTGATCCGCTTCGCAACGCAGAACGGCCTCGTGCAACGATGGGATCGCGCGCAGACCCTGCGGCGGGTGCTGCGGCCACGCGTCCTCATCTACACCGTGGTCCTGTTGCTGATCTGCGCCGCGTTCATCACGAGCGTGGCGCTGCGCAGTCCGTTCAAGGTCGACGTCGTGCGTGATCGCGGCACCCTGGCGCGCCTCGTAGGCGAAGGAATGGTCGAGAATGTCTATCGCCTGCAGGTGATGAACGCGACCGAATCGGTGCAGCACTACCGGGTCCGGGTCGAGGGTCTCGCCGGCGCGATGCTGGCATCCGCGCCGGCGTTCGAGGTAGGGCCGGCGCAAGCGAGATGGCTGCCGGTCGGGGTGCGGATTCCGCCGGCGACCGCCCGCAGCCTGGGTCCGGGGGCGCACCCCATGAAGTTCGAGGTCGAACGCATCGCCGAGGGCAAAGACCTGACGGCCACGGTGCAAGAAAAGTCCACCTTTGTGGTCCCACGTTGAACGAGGAGCGATCGATGACCGAGAAGGCACGTGCTGGCGGGTGGTGGCGCGAGCCGATGATGTGGCTCGTGGTCGGTGGGCCGTTGAGCGTGGTGTGTGCGTGTGCGATCACCGCGGTGATCGCCTGGCGCGGCGCGGATCCGGTTCTGGCCGAGGCGGCGGATGCCGGGAACGTGCGGGCCATGCAACCGGCGCTTAGCGCACGCAATCACGGCGTCTCGCCGCCGTGATCCCGTGACCCGGCTCGCCTTGCAGGTTCTGTGGCCGGCATTCCTGATGGCCGGGGTGCTGGAGATGCTCGTGTTTGCCGTGGTCGATCCGGGTGAACTGCACTGGTTCGGCGGGGCTTCGATCCAGTGGCCGCGCCAGGCGGTGTACACGATCACGTTCATGATGTTCTGGGCGGTGGTATCGGTTGCCGCCGCCGTCACGGCGATGCTGATGCGTACGGCGCCGGACGTGAACCACGATCCGCCGTTCTGACCGGCAGACTCGAAACGCCATGGATCTCGCCCTGATCCTCAGCGCAGGCCTGCTCGGTCTGGTCGGGGCACCGCATTGCACAGCGATGTGCAGCGCGCCGTGCACCGCGGTCACCCGCGGATGCGGTGCCGGAACGCCGCGTTCGGCGCTGGCCGGGTTCATGACCGGCCGCCTCCTGGGCTACGCCGCTGGCGGTGCCGCGGTGGCGACGGGTGTGCTTGCCTTCGGCGCGCTCGGCCGGTTCGCCCCTGTGCTCAGACCGCTGTGGACGGTGGTGCACGCCGCCGCGCTGGCGCTCGGCCTGTGGTTGCTATGCACCGGGCGCCAGCCGGCATGGTGGAACGGCACCACGCGAGTACCGGTGCCGGTACCGGCGGCGTTGCCGGGCGGATGGCAGCGCATGCGCGCGCCGACGCGGGCGGGCGTCGCGGGCGCGATGTGGCTCGCACTGCCGTGCGGACTGCTGCAATCCGCGCTGCTGATCGCGGCCCTGGCCAGCACGGCCGTGCACGGCGCTGCCGCCATGGCCGCGTTCGCCATCACCTCGTCTGTGGGGCTGGGGGTGTATCCCGCACTCTGCAGTACCCGCATGTCCGGCGCCAGGGCGAGTGCGTGGGCGGTACGCGTGGCCGGTCTTGCGCTGGCGGTCACGTCGGGCTGGGCACTCGGGCACGGCCTGTGGCAACGCGTCGCGGACTTCTGTTCGACGGTCTGATCGCTGGCCTTTGTGGCGGTGGGTTGATGTGCATCAAGCCGTCCGGTACCCACTGCGGTAGTTTGCAGACACCACATGACCCCGGAGGTTGCGCATGGGTTCCATCAGGTCTGTCCTGCTGCACATCGATGCCAGCGCGCGAAGCGCCGTGCGGCTGCGCGTCGCGCGTGAACTGGCCGTGACACACGACGCCGTTGTCACGGCGATGTTCGCGACCTATCCGTGCCTGATCCCGATGCCGTATTCGTTCTCCGACGGGTTTGCGCCGGCCCTGATGATGCAAGAGCAGGACAGCGTCCAGCGAGCGCGGGCGCGGGCCCTCTTCGAGCATGCGGGTAAGGACATGTGCTGGGCCGAGGCGCTGGATTCGCCTCCGGTACTGGCTTTCGTCGGCGCGGCGCTTTACGCCGACCTGCTGGTGCTGGGTCAGAATGACCCGATCGCCGATAGTGTGCCCGGCGACTTCGTCGAATCGGTGCTGATCGGCAGCGGCAAACCGGCACTGGTGATCCCGCACATCGGGGAAACCGGGTCGATCGGCCGCCGTGTGCTGATCGCCTGGAAACCGTCTCCGGAGGCCGCGCGCGCACTGACTGCGGCGCTGCCACTGTTACCAACGGCAGATGCGGTGCATCTGGTCACGGCCGAGGGCGAACCTGCGGGCGCCATCGAACTCTATCTGCGCCGGCACGATATCGACGCCGAGTTCCACACGACCACGGCAAAGCCGGCGGAGGCGGGCGCCCGATTGCTCGCGCTGGCCGGCGATATCGGCGCCGACCTCCTGGTGATGGGGTGCTATGGCCACAGCAGGGCCCGCGAACTGGTTCTGGGCGGCGCGTCGCGCGCGGTTCTCCAGGGCATGAGACTGCCCGTGCTGATGTCGCATTGAGGGCTCGGCGCGACCCCGGACGACGGGGCAAGTCCGGGCGGCTCAAGGTTGTAGCAGAATCGGGGGGTGAACCCGCCCCATATTGCTGTCGTCGACGACGAGGCTGACATCACCCGGCTGCTGGCAGGCTACCTCGGTGGCCGGGGCTTTCGAGCCAGCGAACTGCACTCGGGCCGTGCGTTGATGGCACTGATGTCGGCCGACCCGCCCGATCTCGTTCTGCTCGATCTTGGTTTGCCCGGCGAGGATGGTTTCGTCATTGCCCGCCAGTTGCGCGAACATTGGACCTGCGGACTGGTCATCGTCACCGGCCGTGGCGACGCGGTCGACAAGGTGGTCGGTCTGGAGGTCGGCGCCGACGATTACGTGACCAAGCCATTCGATCTGCGCGAACTGCTGGCCCGCGTCAAGGCGGTGCTGCGGCGCACGGCAGGCGTATCGAAGCCCGTCGCCGCGGCGCCGATCGACCGCGAGCGACTCTGCTTTGCCGCTTGGGTGATCGACGTCGCCACGCGCAGCCTGTTCGATGCCACCGGACAGCCGGTCGTGCTGACCGGCGGCGAATTCGATCTGCTGTGCGTGTTTGCCCGCAATCCCGGCCGGGTCCTGTCGCGCGACTTCCTGCTCGAGCGTACGCGCGGACGCGAAGCCGGGCCGTTCGATCGCACCATCGACGTTCAGGTGGCCCGTCTGCGCCGCAAGCTCGAAGACGGCCCCGAGGATCCGCAGATCATCAAGTCGGTGCGTGGCGCCGGCTATCTGTTCGTCCCGTGCGTTGCACCCGCGTGAACGACGACGAGGAACCGCCGATCGGGTTCGAAGAAGGTGCTGTCTATCGCTCGCTCTTCGCGGCGTATCCGGACGCCCTCCTGCTGGTCGATAGCCATGGCGTCATTGCGCTCGCCAACCCGGCGGCGGCGAGCCTGCTCGGTTACACGACGGCCGAGCTGACCGGCTTGGCGGTCGAAGCGCTGGTCCCCGAGGGCGTGCGATCGCGCCACGCCGATTATCGCGGCGCGTACGCCCGCGAACCTCGGGCCCGCGCCATGGGAACGCACACTGAACTTGTCGCCCGCCGTCGCGACGGCACCGAAGTGATGGTGGAGATCGCGCTCAGTCCTCTGCGGGATCTCGGGTTGCCGTATGTCGTGGCAGCGGTGCGCGGGATCGCCGACTATCCGCGAGTTCGTCAGGCGCTGCAGCGCGCGCGCTACAACGACTTCGTCGCGCAGGTGGGGCACCTCGCGGTCGACACCCGCAATCCGCACGATCTGCTGGGGCGTGTTCCGTCGGTCGTGGCAGAGGCGCTCGGGGTCGAATCGGCGGCCGTGTTCCTGCTCGAACCCGATCGGCAGTGGTTGCGCGTCGCCAGCGCCTTCGGCCCCGGCCCCGGCGCCGACGATATCTCCACCCCGCGCTACGCGAACCGGCCCGACACCCTGATCGGCTGGGTGGTGGCGCGGTCGACGCCGCTGATCGCGCCCGATCTCACGCGGGAAAGCCGCTTCGACCGTCCGGACCAGCTGCTGCCGCTGCTCGGTGCGCGCAGCGCCCTGGGCGTGCCGCTGAACGACAAGGGCTCGATCATCGGCGTGCTCGCCGCGTGGTCAACCCACCCGCGCGACTTCGCCGACGCCGAGGTCCGATTCATGGAGGCGCTGTCGGCGCTCCTGGCCACCAGCTTGCAGCGGACGCAGGCCGAAGCGCAGCTGAGCCACGCCCAGCGTCTCGAAGCCGTGGGCCAGCTGACCGGTGGCATCGCGCACGATTTCAACAATCTGCTGACGGTCATTCAGGGCAACCTGCAGGTGCTCGAAGACCATCCTGCGTTCGCTGCCGACGCGGCCGCGCAGCAGATGCTGGCCACGGCGACCCGCGCCAGCCGGCGCGGCGCGGAACTCACGGGCAAGCTGCTGGCATTCTCGCGTCGCCAGGTGCTCAGTCCGAGCCGCGTCGATGTCGGCGCCCTGTTGCATTCGCTGGCCGACATGCTGCGCCGTACGCTCGACCAGCGCATCCACATCGATGTCGACGCACCGGCATCGTGCCCGCCCTGCCTGGCCGATGCCGGACAGCTCGAGTCGGCGCTGCTCAACATCGCGATCAATTCACGTGATGCCATGTCCGACGGGGGGACGATTTCTTTTGCCTGCCGGCCGTGCGCCGAATTGCCATCGGATGTCGAGGCCGAGCTTGGTGCCGGCGCGGTCGCGCCGGACGGTTACGTGTCGATCGAGATCACCGACACCGGCGACGGCATGTCGAACGACGTGCGCGAACGCGCCTTCGAGCCGTTCTTCACCACCAAGGAGAGCGGTCGCGGCACCGGCCTCGGCCTGAGCACGGTGTACGGTTTCGTCCGGCAATCGAAGGGGGCGATCCGGTTGCGCAGTGCGCCTGGCGCCGGCACCACGGTCACGATCATCCTGCGCTGCCCCAGCAGCGACGGCCCGGCCCATGCCCGTGACAGAGATGACGCCGGCCTGGCGCCGGCCGGACTCAAGGTGCTGCTGGTCGAAGACGAGCCCGAAGTGCGCAGCGTGGTTCGACGCCATCTCGAATGGCTGGGTTGCGTCGTCGATGAGTTCGGCAGCGGCGAACTGGCGCTTGGCAGTCTGGCAACGACGGCCGGCCACGATCTGCTCGTCACCGATGTCGTGCTCGGTCCGGGCATGCGCGGCACCGAGCTCGCACGGAAACTCCTGGCGCGGTTTCCGGCCACGGCGGTATTGCTCATGTCGGGCTATTCGGCCGAGACCATCGAGGGTAGGGACACGCTCGGCCATGAGGTGCTGCTCAAGCCCTTCGATCGTGCCGAACTGGCGCGCGCCGTTGCCAGGAGCATCGGCGCGCCGGATCGCTGACCCGGTGCCCGGTGCCGATGCCGGGTGCTCATGCCGCGTGCGCGAGGCCGCGCTGGGCGCCGACGATACCCGCAAGATGGCCGAGCAGGTGGGCATCCCTCATGCCGCGTGCGCGAGGCTGCGCTGCACGAAATCGCTCAGCGCACGCACGTTCGGGATATGCACGTCGCGCCGGCCCTTCTCGGTGAAGCCGATCACCTGGTCGCGCTCGAGTCGCGACAGCGCGCGGCTCACGGTCTCGAGTTTCATGCCCAGGTAGTTGCCGATCTCCGCGCGCGTCATCCGCAAAGTGATCTGGTCGGTGCGCAGGCCACGTTGCTCCATCGAGTCCGCCCAGTAGCGCAGAAAGTCGGCGACCCGCGCATCGGCCGGCAGTGTGCACAGCGCCAGCATCGTGTCGCGATCGCGTCCGATCTGCCGGCTCATCGCCATGTGAAAACCGGCCAGAAGCTGCGGTATCGTGGTGCAGGCGGCGAGCAGGGCGTCGTATCGGACCGCCCACACTTCGCCGGTGTCCATCGCGATCGCGTCGCAGGCGAACTGGTTCTCGGCGATGCCGTCGAATCCCAGCCAGTCGCCCTTGAAGTGCAGGCCGGCCACCTGTTCGCGTCCGTCCGGGGACAGGTTGACGGTCTTGAAGAGGCCGGAATGGATGATATACAGGCAGGTCAGCGGATCGCTCGCCTGATAGACCGTGTCGCCGGCATGCACGACACGACGGGTCATCGGCACCTGTTGTTCGAGCAGCGCCAGCATGCGGTCGATGCGCTCGCCGACGCGGGTTCGCGGGGGCGGATTCTGCGTGGTCTTCGGGGGCATGCTCGTCTCCTGTGAATGGAGGCGAGTCTAGGTATCCAGCGATAACGCAGTGCCAACCGCGGGCGTCATTGCGTAACGTTCGGTAAACGGACGGTATCGGCCCGGTAAAGGCAGCGGTAAACGTTGCCGGTCTTGATCCCCGTCAACATCGAGTCGCCGGGGTGCCCGTAGCCTCCCACTGCCTCGATGCTGCTGGAGCGATCATCCCTGCGCCGGCCGGTTCATGAATCAAAAATTGCATCAGCGCGGTCTGTGGACGCTCGACGATTTGTCCGCAGCCGATGCGCGGACCCTTCTCACGACGGCGCGTGCTCTCAAGCAGGCCCAGGGGCGAGGCTTGCCGCTCAAGGGCAAGCACGTTGCCGTGCTGGGTGATAGCCGTCCCGGCGGCGAAACCGACGTATTCACCGCGGCGGCGCTCGGTCTTGGCGCACAGGTGACACGGATCCTGCCGAATACCTTGCGTCTGGCTGCCAAGGGCGACCGACGCGATACCGCCCGGGTCCTCGGACGACTGTACGACGCCATCGAATGCGACGGCATGGGCCAGACGTTCATGCTCGAACTGAAAGGTGCCGCTGCGATCCCGGTTTCCAACGTGCTGATGCCGGACCGTCATCCGACGCGCATGCTGGCCGACCTGATGACCTTGCAGGAGATCGGCGCCTGCCCGATCGACGCGCTCACTCTCTGTGTGGCCGGCGAAGAAGGCACCCCGTGGAGTGTGGCCTGGCGGCGGATCGCTGCCCTGACGGGGATTGCCATCGTGCCGGTCGCGTTGGCCGAACGGCACCCGCGCCCGGTCTGTTTCCTGTTCGATCCTCTCGGGGCGACCTGCGCGGACGGCCAGCCGACACTACGGATGACGGTCGGAAACGTCGGTCCCGGGGTGTCGCTCGCGAGCCGGCAGATGACCAATCACCGCCATGTCGTCGAGGCGTTGCTCGCGCAGACCGTCGAGTGAACGGCGGTTCGGGCGACCCGTCGCTACCGCAGGAAGTCTTTGACGGTCGCGTTGAACTTCGCCCGGGTTCTCCATGAACATGAAATGGGCGCCATTTTCTTCCTCGGTGAAGACTTCGAGCCGCGATCCCGGCATCTGGCTCTGCATCCATTCCAGCGCCGAGACCTTGAAGAAGCTCGCCTTCCCGCCGAAGATCAGCGTCGGCACGTTGATGGTCTTGAACCGGTCGCACCAATCGGTGAGGCAATGGTGCAGCACCAGCCGGGCGGCCGGCTCGCGTCACCGGCCCCGGATCCTGGGCAGTGTTGCCGGGCACCGCCAACGGATGCTCTCCCGAGCATGCCGCCAATCTTGGGTGGTTCCGGCCGGGGCTGTGATGTCGAATTTCACCCGTTTGAGGGATATTCATCGTAGTGTCCGGCATGTCAACGTCAGTGGTGTAGTCGAAGTCGGAGCCGCAAGTCCATGGTTGTGCCAGGCGGCGATTGGGGCCGCGCGTCGTACCCCGTACTCGAATGCAACATCGATCATCAGGAGACCCGAACATGAAAACCCGCAAGGCAGCCGTCGGTATCGCGGCCATTGCCGCAGCCATCGTCGGCATCACCACCCCGGCGATCGGTGCCGATCCGGTCAAGATCGGCCTGCTCGAAGATCAGTCCGGCAATTTTGCGATCGCCGTGATCCCGAAGATCCAGGCCACGCAGCTCGCGGTGGAAGAGATCAACGCCAAGGGTGGCATCCTCGGCCGCCCGATCAAGCTGATCCATTACGACACGCAGTCGGACAACACCCGTTTCCAGGAATTTGCCCGTCGCCTGATCCAGCGGGACAAGGTGGACGTGATCTTCGGCGCCTTTTCCAGCGCTTCGCGCGAGGCCATTCGTCCGATCATGGATCGCTACAAGCAGCTCTACTTCTACAACAACCAGTACGAGGGCGGTGTCTGCGACTCCAACGTGTTCGTGACTGGTGCGGTGCCCGAGCAGCAGTTCTCGACGCTCATCCCGTGGATGATGGAAAAGTACGGCAAGAAGGTCTACACCATCGCGGCCGACTACAACTTCGGCCAGATTTCGGCCGAATGGGTCCGCAACATCGTCAAGGAAAAGGGCGGCACGATGGTGGGCGAAGAGTTCATCCCGCTCAGCGTCTCGCAGTTCAGCCAGACCATCCAGAACATCCAGAAGGCGAAGCCCGATGTGCTGGTGACCTTGCTGGTGGGCGCCAACCAGGCCTCGTTCTACGAACAGCAGGCCTCGGCCAGCCTGAACATCCCGATGGCGAGTTCGGTGAACGTCGGTCAGGCCTATGAGCACAAGCGCTTCAAGGCGCCGGCGCTCAAGGATATGTATGTCACCGCCAACTACATCGAGGAAATCGACTCGCCCGCGAGCAACGACTTCAAGAAGCGTTTTCACGCCAAGTTTCCCGATGCGCCCTACATCAACCAGGAAGCCGCCAACGCCTACAACGTGGTCTACCTATACAAGATGGCCGTCGAGAAGGCGGGAAGCGCCGACATGAAGAAGGTGCGCAAGGCGCTGGAGAGCGGCGACATCTGCACCGACGGTCCGTCGGGCAAGGTCTGCATCGACCCGAAGAGCCACCACCAGAGCCACACCATCTACCTGGTGCACGTGAAGGCCGATCATTCGGTGGAAATTCCGAAGGTCTGGAACGACATCAAGCCCTACTGGCTGGGCAGTGTCGGCTGCGACCTGTCGAAGAAGGATGACACGTCGCAATACACCCCGAGCTCACCGCCCAAGAAGTAGGCGTCGATCCGGACAGGCAACGGCGGCCGACCGACATGGCCCGTCGTCGTTGCCGGCGGTGCACGACTTCCTCGTGAACTGCCGCGTTTCAGGGCGGCGCCGCCGGTGCGCCGCCGCTCCCAACCGTCGGAGAGTTCCGCCTTGCTGGCAACGGTCATCGGCTTCCTGTATCAGTTCGCGGACACGTTCGCGTTCCTGATCCTGTCTTCAGTCGGGCTCGCCATCATCTTCGGGATGATGGGGGTCATCAACCTTGCGCACGGCGAATTCATCATGTGCGGCGCCTATGTCACGGTGCTGACCGCGCGCGCCGGGCTGCCCCTGCCGCTCGCCATGGTCCTCGGCGCCCTGACCGCCGGCATCATCGGCATGCTCATCGAATATTTCGTCATCCGCCGGCTGTACACGCGGCTGTTCGACTCCATCGTCGCCACCTGGGCCATCAGCCTCATCGCCACTCAGGGCATGCTCATCGTGGTGGGTCCGTCCATCGAGGGCCTCAAGACCCCGTTCGGCAGTTTCGATCTCGCCGGGTTGTCGTTTTCCTGGTACCGCATCCTGCTGCCGGTCATCGCGCTGCTCATCCTGGGTGGCATCTACTGGCTGTTCATGAAGACGCCGTTCGGCGTGCGGGCCAGGGCCACGATCCAGAATCCTTCCATGGCGCGGGCACTCGGCGTCGACACCGACCGCGTCTATGCGCTGACGTTCGGGCTGGGTGCCGCGCTCGCCGGTCTTACCGGAGCCCTCTATGCCCCGACCATGACGACCGTGCCGACGATGGGGTCGGCGTTCATCGTCCAGTCCTTCGTCACGGTGGTGGTCGGTGGCGCCGACGTTCTGCTGGGCGCCGCGCCCGCCGCCGCCGTGCTGGCCTTCATCCAGAGCGTGCTGACCGCGTCGTACGGGCAACTGATCGGGCAGGTGGGTCTGCTGCTCACGGTGATCGTCGTGGTGCGCGTGCTGCCCAAGGGCATCAGCGGCTGGATGCTGCGCGGGTCGAACTGAACATGGCCTCGATTTCATGAACTGGTTGTCCCGCTTCAATGGCCCTCAGACCCTCGGCGAGGGCGGCGTCTTCTGGTCCCTGTTCGTGGTCACGGTGATCGTGCTCGCCACGGTGCCGCTATACGCCGAGTTCTTCATCGTCAACAACCTTGCCTACTTCCTGCTCTGGACCTTCATGGCGTTGGGGCTGTCGCTGATCTGGGGGCACGCGGGCATCCTGAGTTTCGGTCAGACGGCGTTCTTCGGGCTCGCGGGATACGGCTACGGTGTCATCAGCATCAACCTGGGCGACGCTCACGGGCTCACCTGGGTCGCGTTTGTGGGCGCGCTGATCCTGCCGACGCTGCTCGCGGCGGTGGTCGGATACTTCATGTTCTACGGCGGCGTGCGCGATGTGTTCGTAGGCATCGTCACGCTGTCGATCACGCTGGTGATGGAAACATTCATGGCGCAGACGGCGGGCCCCGAATGGGCCATCGGCACCGCGCGCCTCAACGGCTTCAACGGCATGTCGGGCATGCCACCGCTCACCATCCCGTGGTTCGGCGACGACAGCATCATGCTCGACGGCAATCCGTTCTACTGGTTCGTGCTGGCGCTGGTGGTCGTGGTCTACCTGGCCCTGCGCTGGCTGGTGAACTCGCGCTTCGGCAATGTCCTGGTGGCGATCCGCGAAAACCCCGATCGCGCCGAGATGCTGGGCTACAACGTGCGTCTCTACCAGCTGGCGGTGTTCACCATCGGCGGCACGCTGGCCGGCATCAGCGGCGTGCTCTACACCACCTGGGGTTCGTACATCACGCCCTCGGCGATGGGCCTGACCGCCGCGGCGCTGCCGATCGTCTGGACCGCCGCCGGCGGCCGCAAGGACATCACGACCACCCTCGTGGCCACGGTCTTCCTGCTGTGGGTGTCCCAGACGCTCGCGGTAAAGGGGGCGCAATACGCGCTGGTGCTGATGGGCGTGCTGCTGCTGGTCGTGGTGCTGCTCGCGCCGGACGGCCTGGTGCTGCTGGTCGTGCGGGGCATCGGGCGGGTTTTTCGTCGCGGCCAACCCGCAGGCTCGAACAACGGGGCGCTCTGACATGTCGGCACTGCTCGAAACCCGCGACCTCAGCAAGTTCTTCGGCGGCCTCTACGCCACCAACGGTGTCAGCCTCGCCATCGAAGCCGGCGAGGTGCGCTGCCTGATCGGCCCCAACGGCGCCGGCAAGAGCACGCTGTTCAAGCTCATCATCGGCACTTATCAGCCAAGTGGCGGGCAGGTGTTCTTCGACGGGCACGACATCACGCCGCTCGAGTCGCATCGGCGGGTGAACCAGGGACTCAGCATCAAGTTCCAGGTGCCTGGCATCTTTCTCGAACTCGGTGTCGAACAGAACCTGCGCATTGCGTTGCAGCGCAAGGTCGCGCCAGCGCGGATGAACGACGAGACCGAGCGGCTGCTGGCATTCCTCGATCTGGCACCCAGCCGCCATCTCGCGGCCGGCAACCTGTCGCACGGTCAGCAACAGTGGCTCGAGATCGGCATGGCGATCGCGCTGCAGCCCAAGCTGCTGCTGCTCGACGAACCCACGGCCGGCATGTCGCCCGAGGAAACCTTCAAGACCGGGGAGCTGGTGAAGCGTCTCAACGCCGACGGCATGACCATCGTGGTCATCGAGCACGACATGACGTTCGTGCGGCAGATCGCCCGCAAGGTGACCGTTCTGCATTTCGGCAAGGTGTTCCTCGAAGGCACGCTCGACCAGGTCGTCAACAACGACGATGTCGCGCGCATCTATCTGGGCAAGGAATGAGCATCGAACACACCATTCTCGACGTGAAGGACCTGCATGCGGGCTACGGCCGCACGCCCATCCTGCAGGGCATCGACTTCCGGGTCGGGCGCGGCGAGATCGTCGCCATCATCGGCCGCAACGGCGTTGGCAAGTCCACGCTCATGAAGAGTCTCATCGGTCTGCTGCCGAGCACCCGCGGTGGCATCACCTTTGCCGGTGCCGATGTCACCCGCGAGCCGGCCAATGCGCGCGCTCTGCGGGGCATCGGCTACATCCCGCAGGGACGGCAGATCTTTCCGCGGCTCACGGTGCGCGAGAACCTGATGATGGGCCGAACCATCGGCGGGTCGGGCCGCGAGAAGCTGCTCGACCTGGTGCTGCGCTACTTCCCCATCCTCGAAAGCCGGCAGGACCAGAAGGCCGGCACCATGAGCGGCGGCGAGCAGCAGCAACTCGCCATCGGCCGGGCGCTGATCGGTAATCCGTACCTCATGCTGCTCGACGAACCATCGGAGGGCATCCAGCCGTCGATCGTCCAGCAGATCGCGCGCAACGTGCGCGAACTCAATCGCGAGCTGGGCTTGAGCGTGCTGTTCGTCGAGCAGAACATCGACATGATCCTGTCGATGGCGCAGCGCTGCTACGTCATGGACAAGGGGCGCATCGTCGACCAGGTGGCCCCGGCGCAGCTCGCCGACGATTCGGTTGTGCGGCGCTATCTGGCCGTGTAGTTTTTCGACCCGCAAACCTAGTCACGAGGAGAGAGAACATGAGCTGGCTCGACACATCGATCATGGCAACCCGGGGCGTGGCCAGGGGCCGCGTCGCCGCGACCCACGAACTCACCGAAGCGAAGCAGGGCAAGTATCACTACACCATGGGGCCGTATTCCGACCCGGTGCTGCATATCAAGCCCGGCGATCGCGTGGTGGTCGAGACCCGCGACGCCTTCGATGGCGCAATCAAGACCGAGCAGGACAGCATCAGCGAGAAGCTGACCGTGCCGTTCCTGAATCCGCAGAACGGGCCGATCATGATCGAGGGTGCCGAGAAGGGCGACGTGATCGCGGTATACATCGAGTCGATGGTGCCCAGGGGCCACAACCCGCGCGGCACGTGCTGCATGATTCCCGACTTCGGCGCGCTCACCGGCACCGCCTACACCGCCACCCTGAACGATCCGCTGCCGGAAGTGATCCGCAAGATCAACGTCGACGAGCAATGGGTCTATTGGAGCGACCGTGTCACGCTGCCTTACAAGCCGCACATCGGGACCTTGAGCTGCTCTCCCGAGATCGACTCCATCAATTCGCTCACCCCCGACAATCACGGCGGCAACATGGATCTGCCCGACATGGGCCCGGGCAGCATCACCTATCTGCCGGTGCGATCGCCCGGCGGGCGATTGTTCATCGGCGACGCCCACGCCTGCCAGGGTGACGGCGAGGTGTGCGGTGTCGCGGTCGAATACGCGACCACCACCACCATCCACGTCGATCTCATCAAGGCCTGGAAGATCGACTGGCCACGCCTCGAGAACGAAGAGGTCATCATGGCGATCGGCAGCGCCCGCCCGCTGGAGGATGCCACCCGCATCGCCTACAAGGAACTGGTGTTGTGGATGGCGCGCGACTACGGTTTCGACAAATGGGACGCCTACATGATGCTGAGCCAGTGCGGCAAGGTGCGGCTGGGCAATTTCGTCGACCCCAAATACACGGTCGGCGCGGCGATCACGAAGAAATACCTGGCCCCGAAGGCCTGAGCGCCGCCGGCTGAAGGTCGAGTTCGCCGGCGATCACGGTTCGATCGCCGGCCTTGACCCAGACCTCGTAGCGCGTGTCGGTGCCGGGCATCCGGGCACCGCCACCGACCAGATGTTCGCCGACGAATACCGGCGCCGTGAAGCGGATATCGAGGTCGAGGCGGGCGGCGGTCGCCGCGTCGAAAGTCGCGGCGATGGACTGCCACAGCACGTTGAGCGACAACGTGCCATGGGCGATGCAGCGGCCGTAGGGCGTGGTCGCCGCGAACCCGGCGTCGAGATGTATCGGGTTCGAGTCGCAAGTGAGCGCCCCATAGGCAACCAGCATCGCATGTTCCACGGCGAGCGTTGCCTCGACCAGCGTATCCGGTGCTTTCATCGCGCCCACAATATGGTCATGCGTGCTTCGAAAAACGCGTCTCCCTGCGCGTCACAGGCAGCCACCGCAAGCACCACACGCCGCCGCTCGTGGCGCAGTTCCGCCGATTCGCAGGTGAGTCTCGACATCACGGTATCGCCCGCGGCGACCGCGCGACGGACCGATAGCTGCTGTCGTGCATGTAGGTTGCCGGGCGTGCGGTCGCGCAGGATGCTCAGGTACGATCTCATTGCCAGTGCCATGGCGATCGCACCCGGTGACGGCGCCGCCCCCGGCACCGCGATTGCCCATTGCGCGAGCCACCAGGCGTCGACCGTGAAGCGGTCGTTGCCCAGAACGGTACCTGGCACGAAGTCGGCAAACGTCATCGTCGGCACGTCAACGGCTCCTCGATCGTGACTGTCCTCACCGAAGTATCGCCCATGCCGGCGCAGCGTAAATGAAAGGTCATGTCATCGCCACCGCGGTGTGGCTCGGACTGATCGGCGGTGGCGATGTGCCGGTCGGACGGATGAGCGGCTGACCGTGGCGTGGCGTCCCTACGAACTACACGAAAGCATCGAGCATCCCGCGCGATTGCGCGCCCAGTCCGGTCGGCGTTCAGCGAATCGGTCTCGTCCCGGCTGGTCGTCGTAGGGATGCCGGAGCACATCGAGCAACTCCGCTATCAGTGATGCATCGCCTTGTTCGGCCAGATCGATGGCCTGCTGGGCAAGGTAGTTGCGCAGCACGAAGCGCGGGTTTGCTGCATTCATGCGCGCGCGGCGATCGGCAGGAGCGGTTCCATCGTCCAGCGCTCGCCCGGCATAGGCGGCGAGCCAGCGCTCGAACGCCGGACCGGACGCCGCCAGCTTGTCTGCGGTGTAGAAGGCCTCCCGCAGCGGCTCGAGGCTCGGACTGGCGAGATCGACCTCGGCCAGACCGCGGAAGAAGATCGTCATGTCGACTTCGGCATCCTGCATCAACCGGTAGAGATCGCCCACCAGCGTGCCGTCCGTGTCGCGACATGACGTAAACCCGAGCTTGGCGGCAGTCATTGCACTTTGCTCGGCTTCTAACGTCTCCACGAAGCATTCGAGCCCGGCCGCGAGCGGGGCGGTCGAGGAAAACAGGGAGACCAGGGCATTCGCGAGCTGTACCAGATTCCATTGGGCGATCTGCGCTTGCTGGCCGAAGCGATAGCGGCGACCCGCGGCGTCCGTGGTGTTCGGCGTCCACCCGGGATCGAAATCGTCGATCCAGCCGTAGGGGCCATAGTCGATGGTGAGACCGAGGATCGACATGTTGTCGGTGTTCATCACCCCGTGCACGAAGCCCACGCGTAGCCAGTGGGCAACCATCACGGCGGTGCGACGGCAAACGGTTTCGAACCAGCGGGCCATGCGCGTGTCGGCATCGCCGTCGATCCCGGCGAAGTCGCGCCGGATGGTGAACTCGACCAGCCTGCGCAGCAGTGCCGTATCGCCGCGGGCAGCCAGGATCTCGAAGTTGCCGAAGCGGATGAACGACGGCGCCACGCGGCAGACGATCGCACCCTGCTCGGGTCGCGCGTTGCCGTCGTAGAACATGTCGCGGACCACGGTTTCGCCGGTGGCGACCAGGCTCAGCGCCCGGGTGGTCGGCACGCCCAGATGGTGCATTGCCTCGCTGCAGAGAAACTCGCGGATCGACGAGCGCAGCACTGCACGGCCGTCGGCGGTGCGTGAATACGGGGTCGGGCCGGCACCCTTGAGCTGAAGCTCCTGGCGCCGGCCGTCGATGTCGATGGTTTCGCCGAGCGTGATGGCGCGTCCGTCACCGAGTTGCCCGGCCCAGTTGCCGAACTGATGCCCGCCGTAGCAGGCGGCGTACGGTTGCATGCCGGCGACCAGGCGATTGCCGCCGAACACCGCCGCGAACGCATCCGACCGCATGGTCTCGGCCGACAGGCCGAGCGACGCGGCGACTTCCGGTGACCAGGCGATGAGTTTCGGCGCCGCCACCGGCGTGGGCATCACCCGCGAGTAGCAGGCGCCATGCACCTGCCGCCGGGTGGGTTCCGGATTCGGATCGCCGGGCAGGTCACGCACGAAGGCGTTATCGAACACGAGGCCGTCCAGGTCGCCAACGGCGGCGAGGGGTGACATTGCTTCTCGCGGCAGGTTCACTTGCCGACGAACGCCACGGCGTCGAGCGCGACGCAACCGGCGCCATCGCTGCCGATCACGACCGGGTTGATATCGAGACTCACGATCGGCTGGTCCTTGCCCAGCATCAGTTGTCCCACGGCGACCACCGCATCGGCAAAGGCGGTGAGATCCATCGCCGGTTCGCCGCGCACGCCACCCAGCAACGGCGCCACCCTCAAGGTCGAGAGCGCGTCGAGCACATCGGCGCGCGCGAACGGCGGCAGCAGCATCGCGGCATCCGGGAGCACCTCCACGTATTTGCCGCCGTCGCCGAACACGACCACCGGTCCAAACATCGGATCGACGTGAGCACCGATCATGAGCTCGCGACGGCCCGAGGTCATGGCGGCGACGATCACGCCATCGAAAGCGAGGCCACGCGACTCGAGGCCATGGCGCAGGTCCGTGAATGCCGCTCGAACCGCGGCTTCGTTGTTCAGATGCAGCCGTACCAGGCCGAACTCGGACTTGTGCGCGACCTCCCTCGAACAACCTTTGACGGCGACTGGTGCGCCGATCGCGGCCATCGCGGCAACGGCTTCGTCCGCGGTGTGGCACTGTCGATGTGGTACCACCGGCAGGCCCGCTGCGCTTACCACGGCAAGGCTCTCGGCTTCGTTCAGCGAGTGGAACTCCGCCACAGGCAGTGGTCGGGCCGCATCGCCGCCGCGGGCGCATCGCATGCGTTCGTGATGCGCGGCGAACTGCGCCAATGCCGCCACCGCCTCGCCCTCGGTCTCGAACACCGGAATGCCGGCCGCGCGGAACGGCGCCGCCACCGACGGCTGCGGGATGGCGGCGACCGTCGGTTTGCCGGTCGTGGCCGCGAACGCCGCGGTGTCGCGCGCGAAGGCGTCGACATCGTAGGCGGCACCGGCAACCGGCAGGCCGATCAGGAAGGCGTCGGCGGCCGGGTCGCGCGCCAGGATCGGCAGGATGTCGCCGAACAGGCGGCTGTTGGTGAGCAACGCGGCGGTGAGGTCGATCGGGTTGGTCGACGTCGCGAACGACGGCAGCGCCGCCGCCATGGCTGCCTTGGTGTCGGCAGCGAGTGCTGCCATCGGCATGCCGAGGCGGGAGGCGGCGTCGGCCGCGAGCACGCACACCGCGCCTGAATTGCTGATGGCCACCAGCCTGCGGCCGGACGGTTTCCAACCCTTGAGATAGAGCTCCGTGCACTGCACCAGTTCGCGCAGATCGGCGGCGCGCCAGATGCCGTGTTGCCGGAAGAATTCGTCGACGACACGGTCTTCATTGGCAAGCGCACCCGTGTGCGACTGTGCCGCCTGCTGGCCGGCGGCCGTGCGTCCGGACTTGAGTGCCACGATCGGCAGACCGCGATCGCGCGCGATGCGCGCTGCCTCGGCCAATGCGGCTGGATCGGCGATGCTCTCGAGGTAGAGCAGGAGCAGGCGCACCGCCGGATCCTCCGCGACCGCGGCGGCGACCTCGGCAACGCTCACGTCGGCGTCGTTGCCGGTGGCATTGGCGTAGCGCACGCCGATGCCGCGGGCGCGCAACATGCCGTAGGGCACCACGCTCATCGCGCCGCTCTGGCTCACCACCCCCACCGGGCCGTCCATGGGGGGCGTTTCGATGAACATCGACGAGAACGAGAGGATCGCGCCGTTGCCGAAGTTCGCCAGACCCTGGGCGTTCGGCCCGATCATGCGCATGCCGCCGGCGCGGGCCGCTGCGACCATGCGCGCTTCGGCTGCCTTGCCGGCCGCGGTGCCGGTCTCGCCGAAGCCCGAGGTCATGGTCACGCACGCTTTCACGCCGATGCGAGCGCAGTGCTCCACCGCCGCGATCGCCGCTTCGCCCGGAACCACGACAATCGCCGCATCGGGCGCGCTCGGCAGGTCGTCGAGCGAGGGCACGGTCGGGAATCCCTGGGTTTGGGTGCGTTTGGGATTGATCGCGTAGACCTTGCCCCGATAGCCGTGGCGGGCGAGATAGAAGAGCGGCCGGCCGCCGATCTTGTCGGGATGTTCGGACGCGCCGATCACGGCGATGGAGCGGGGGTCGAGCGCGGCGCGCAGGCCTTCATTCATGGGTCGGTACACATGAAAACGGGAATCGGAGTGTCTTCGAAAGAGAGGTAACGTGCGCGCACGCGATCACCGATGCGCGCATCGCGCTCGACGTGCGCCATCAACCGGAAACCTTCGTCGGCGTCGATCAGCGCCAGGGAATAGGGAGCGTATTCCTTCCACTTCTCGCTCGGCGGGCGCGACACCAGCGTCGTGGTCGCGACACGACCCAGGCCGGCGGCCTGATGCTGCCGCACGGCGAGGCTGCCGCAAGTGGCGCAGAACGCTCGTGTCAGGTACCAGACGTGACCGCAGTCGTCGCATCGCTGATAGGCGATGCCCTCGCTGCCGGTCGACCAGTCGAGAATCTCGTCGCCGTTGCTCATGCGGCACTCTCGATCACGAGCGAAACGTGTGACGACAGCACGCCACCGTCGCCGTGCAGCAGGGCGCGCCGTGGATCGGTGACCTGTCGCGGACCGCAGCGTCCGGTGAGCTGTCGATGCGCTTCGACCAGGTGGGCCATAGCCCCGCCGACCCCGCAATGTCCGTAGGACAGTAGGCCGCCGTGGGTGTTGAGCGGCTTGGCGCCGCCGCGCGAGAAGCCGCCGGTGCGCGCGATCTCCGCGGCGCCGGCACGCGGGGCGAGGCCGAGCTCCTCGAGCAGGATGGTGATGGTGATGGTGAAGCTGTCGTAGATCGCGAGATAGCCGATGTCGTCGAGCGTGCTGCCGGCCGCGTCGAGCGCGGTCGATGCCGATGCCGCTGCGCCGAAGTGCGTCAGGCTCGGCGCCGCCGAGATGTGCTGATGGGTGTGGGCCTGGCCGGTGCCGACGATGCGCACCGCGATGTCGTTGATGCGCTCGCGGCTGACCACGAAGGCCGCGCCGCCGTCCGATACCGGGCAGCAGTCGAGCAGCTTGAGCGGGGAGGCCACCGGTTTCGAGGCCAGGACGTCGGCCACGGTGATCGGTTCGCGGAACTGTGCGTCGGGGTGTTCCGAGGCGTGCCCCCGCATGAGCACCGACAGTTCGGCGAAGTCGGCCTCGGTGACGCCGAACTCGTGCATGTAGCGGGTGGCCACCAAGCCATAGTAGGCCGGGATGGTCGCTCCCAGGGGGACTTCGTAGCGGGGGTGCCCCACTTGCGCGAGAGCCTGCACCGCGGCATCGCGGGTCTGGCCGGTGAGCCGGTTTTCGCCGGCAACCACCAGAACGTGGTCGGCAAGATGAGCCTCGACCAGGTGATGCGCCAGCATCACCATGGCAAAACCGGTGGCACCGCCGAGCTGGATGGCGTGGGCGTAGCGCGGGCTCAGGCCGAAGTGCTCGGCGAACACCGTCGACAACATGAGATGCGGAAAGGTCGTCGAATAGCCGGTCAGCAACCCGTCGATGTCGCGGCGCTCGAGCCCCGCATCGGCGATCGCAGCGGCGGCGGCCGAACTCATGAGGTCGAGCGTGCTTCGGCCCGGGTGCTTGCCGAACGGGGTGAGGCCGGTGCCGGTGATCCAGCTCAAGTGGTTGCGCTCGCGATGAAACTCGTGGGGCGCCGATTGTAGGGGAAAGCGGGATGAGGGCGGATCGTCGCCGTGCGCTATGGTCGGCGCCGACGCCGGCGGCGCGATACGCACTGCACCCAACCGGCGAGTTTTCAGACCGGGTGGGTCCGTAACCACAGGGTGACCGGATCGGCGTTGGTCAGTGTCACCTGCCGGTCGGTACCGAAAGGCGGCGATCGTCGCACGACTGTCACGCGCGGTGCCTACCCTGCGCCGTGACACATGAACATCCTCATGATCTCGGACGTGTACTTTCCCCGCGTCAACGGGGTATCCACATCCATCCAGACCTTTCGCCGCGAACTCGGCGCGCTCGGCTGCACCAGCACGCTGCTCGCGCCCGACTATCCGGCCGGCTATCCGGTGGAAACCGGCATCGAGCGCATCCGGTCGCGCTTCGTGCTGCTCGATCCCGAAGACCGCATGATGAAAAGCGCTCCGATCCGGGCGCTGACGCCGTGGCTGACGAACGAGCGGTTCGATCTGGTCCACATCCAGACCCCGTTCGTCGCCCACTATCGCGGCACCGAACTCGCCCGGCGCCTCGCCGTGCCGTGCATCGAGACCTACCACACGTTCTTCGAGGAGTACCTGTTTCACTACGTGCCGTTTCTGCCACGCGAGTGGTTGCGCGCGGCGGCCCGGCGCTTCTCACGCACCCAGGGCAACAGTGTCGACGCGCTGGTGGTGCCGTCCTCGGCGATGCGGGATGTCCTCACCGCCTATGGCGTCACGGTACCGTTGCACGTGATCCCGACCGGAATTCCGCTGGCGCAGTTCAGCGGTGGCGACGGCGAAGCGTTCCGGCACCGCCTCGGGGTGCCGCCCGGCGCGCCGCTGTTGCTGTTCGTGGGCCGGGTGGCTCATGAAAAGAACATCGGTTTCCTGCTGCGCGCGTTCCGGCGGGCGCTCGATCGCACGCCCGAAGCGCACTTCGTGATCGCGGGCGAAGGGCCGGCGCTCGCCACCCTGCGGCGCGACGCGCGCGAGCTCGACCTGACGGCGCAGGTGCACTTCGTCGGCTATCTCGATCGTGGGGGCGCGTTGCTCGACTGCTACCGGGCTGCGGACGCGTTCGTGTTTGCCTCGCGCACTGAAACGCAGGGCCTGGTGCTGCTGGAAGCGATGGCCATGGGCGTACCGGTGATTTCGACCGCCGTGATGGGTACCCGCGACATTGTCGGCCCTGGCCGCGGCGCGCTGGTGCCGCGCGACGACGAGGTGGCGTTCGCGGAATCAATGGTGAAGATGATGGGCGACAAAGCCCTGCGGGATCGGCTCGCGGTGGAAGCGGTGGCGTTCGCGCATGAGTGGCGCGCCGAACGGCTCACCCGCAGGATGGCCGCCTTGTACGCCGAGGTGATCAGGGCGGGTCGGCGACCCAACTCGTGATGGTGTCGATCTTGAGCCTGAACCGGCCGGCCTGACGTTCGGCGAGAGCTGGCAGCCTGTCGGACTCAGGATGATTCGGCTGCAACGGTGGGAGAGCGGTCCACATCTCGCCGATTTCTCCTGGCATATTCCCGATATGCGCGTCGACATCGACAAAATATGGCCTCGCTCTCCCACCGTTTCGCTATCGAACCCCTAAGCCCGACAGGCTGCTAGGCCGAAGCTGCGGATGCGGACCGGGTCGAGGCGCGGCGGGTACCGGGCGACCCCGGAAGCTCAGCTCTAACTGCGCGAAATCGAGGCCGACATCCTGCCAGGTGCCGTCGACCGTGATGAACCCGGCCTGATACTGGATGCCGTCGAAGGTCGCGTCGGTGCGGAGATTGACGCGATAGCGCTTGCCGTCGCCGCGGACCCGCAGCACGATGCCGGTGGCGCCCGCAAGATCGTGTTGTTGCGGCGCGGTACGAATCGAAGCGAACCCACCGTTGTTGTCGAGCGACACCTCGCCCACGAAGACGAGGGGAGAATCGCCGGTTGGAACGGCGCGGCTTGGCCGACCGGCCACCCATCACGCCGTCGTCGACCGGTGTCTAGGGCGCCGTGACGGCGATCAAAGATCGATCGGCGATCTTCCACCCTTCGGAGCAACAGCGGGAGGACGCGATCGCGGCGATGGCCGCCGTCGGTGCCGAAAAATGGTGGCCGGCGCCGCTGGTCACCGAGATCGAGCCGGCGTCGGTCTTTCATGCGGCGGAGGCCTGCCATGACGACTACTTCGCCCGTAATCCCGAGCAGCCGTATTGCCAGTTCGTGGTGGCACCCAAGGTCGCGAAATTCCGCAAACGATTCTTCGATCGGTTGAAGAAGTCGGCCTGATGGCAAGCCACGGCGTCCGCTTGTCGGCCGATGGTGCGCCGCGACTTTCGCCGAACCTCCCGGCCAACCGGTCGCTGGGGGCGGCAAAAGGCTCGCTGCCAGAGTGAAAAACGTCTGCAAGGCACTTGTCATATGGGGATGAATTGTGCATCCTCCGTCGCGCTTCACTGCTAGATTGCATGTCAAAAGACAACAGCGCCTGATCACTGCATAACCCGACTGGAGGCATCAATGGCCGTAGCCAAGAAACCCGCCGCGAAGAAACCCGCCGCCAAGCCCGCCGCGAAAAAAGCGGCTCCTGCCAAGAAGGCCGTGGTACCCGCTGTCAAGAAGGTAGCCCCGGCCGCCAAGCAGCCGGCGGCGAAGCGCACGCCGAACGCGGCGTTCATGAAACCGATGACTCCGAGCCCGACGTTGGCGGCGGTGGTCGGTGACAAGGGTCTGCCGCGTACCGAAGTTACCAAGAAAATCTGGGAATACATCAAGAAGCACGAACTTCAGGATGCCAAGAACAAGCGCATGATCAACGCCGACGACAAGCTCAAGCTGATCTTTGGCGGCAAGAAGCAGGTGTCGATGTTCGAGATGACCAAGCTGATCAGCGGCCATCTGAGCTGATCGTCGGGCACTGCCCGACGCAAGAAAGGGCGGCCCATGGTCGCCCTTTCTTTGGAATGCCGGAACGCCCCGGTTGGTGCGGCCCGGCCCGACGTGGAAACGATCAGGCGTGGTACGACGTGACGCGCTCGACCTCGTCCTTCGACCCCAGGAACACCGCGCCCCGTTCGTGCAGGTTCGCGGGCTGGGTGTCCAGGATGCGCTGGTGGCCGTTGGTCGCGGCGCCGCCGGCCAGCAATTCGTCGATGTTCGACGAAACATCCAGTGGATTGAACAGCAACAGATATTCACCCTTCGGGTAGCGGTACGGAAACGGGTGAGCGTGATCCGCTGCATGGAATGATTCCGAAGGGGTGATGCCGGCCGCCGACGGTTCGAGTCGAGCGCGTGCCGTGGTCGGCTACGCTGCCGGCCCGGCAACGCCGGGGCCGGCGGGTGGCGCGGCCAGTCCGTTCAAGAACTGTGCTCGGGCGACGCTGAGTTCCATGGCGGCGGCGGCAAGCTCCGGGGGGGACGGTTCATGAATCCACACGGTGTGGGGTCGCGATGTCTCGACCGACACGTACAGGAATCGGGGCCTGTGGCCGGTGAGCAGTTCGATGCCCTCCAGATAGAGGGCTGCCTGCAGATCGTAGCGGTAGCGTTTGCGCGACTTGCCGAAGCGCGCCGGCCGCACATCGGCGGCGGTCTTGATCTCGAGCACGATCTCCTCGCTGAAGCAGTCCGGTCGCCCCTTCCACCTGCCGCCGGCGACGCCCTGCCAGTAGAGCGACAGTTCCTTCTCGCCCTCCATCAGCCAGCCGGCCAGCGGCAGCCGGGTGTAGTTCAATACGGCGTTGCGCATGCGCTGCAGCGCCTCGCAGTCACGGGCGGACAACCAGGTTCGTGCCATCAGGCTGGCCTCGTCGCCAGTGCCGGGTGGTGGCGCGCGCTCGTGCGCCTGGACGAAATCGTCGGCGAACCGCTCTGGCTCCAGCAGCAACGCGTGGAAGGCATCGCCCAATGACGTGTCGCGGGAAATGGCGTCGGGGATCAGGGCCAGGGCCGGTGCCCTCCCGGTACGCAGGAACCGTCGTACCGCGGAACTCGAGACATAGTCGGTGCACGCAAGATAGTCCGCGAGAGATTCGCGGCGGGTGAAGCAGGCCGGCACGGTGGCGGGAGTCATGACCCGAGGCTATCACGAGCCCCCGCGGCGCGGCATTCGGCACTCCCCTTGGTTGGCCAAGGTTGCTTGCGCCCCGGATCTGTCGAGCGAAGGGATGCTGGTGAACGAAGGACTGTCGTTGAACGAGGGGGCCCCGCCCACAGGGTCCCCCGAGGACGGGGCGCCCGCTTGAGGGGGAAGGCGAAGCGCAGCGGAGCCTGGCGGTGGACGTCAATGGCTCCGCAGGTCGGCGATCCGGTGGCGGACGTTGTCGAGATGGGGGTTGATGCGCAGCGCGCACCGGAATGCGAACTCGGCGCCGTCCACGTCGCCGCGCAGCAGCGCGAGTTCGGCGACGTTGCAGATTGCGCCGAAATGCCGTGGTTCCAAAAGCAGCACATGGTGCAGGCTCTCGAGACATTCTTCGTCGCGCGCCTGGAGAAAGTAGAGCGTCGCCAGCTTGTTCCACGCCTCGCAGAAATCCGGCAGTCGTCGCAGCAGGCGATCGAGCCTGGTTTCGGCGATGTCGTGGCTTTGGCGGGCGATTTCGGTGGCGGCACGATCGAGCGCCCGGGCCGCGGCGGGATTCGGGTGATACATCCATAGCGACCAGATGCGATCTTCGGTGGTCTCCGCTTCCAATCCGTGGCGGCACGCCGCGAGCTGGCAAAAGAGCGGATCGAGCGCGCGCGGCAGAGCCGCCGTCGGGAATCGGCGCGTGGACGTGGCTATGAGCGACATCGTGGTGGGTTGCAAGGCGATGAACTCCCGTGCGGCTTCACCAGTCGAGACGCAAAAGACGCACCTGCGGGGGCGCATGGCGCGCCGCGCTGGACCGTTGTTAGCGGCTACACTCCGCTTCGAGTCCAGTCGGGAGAACGGGAGTGACGATGCGCAAGTCCGCGGTAGCTACGTCGATGATCCTGATGGCAACTTTCGCCGGTGCGGCGGAACCCGAAGAGGGCGCGGTCTACGTCGCCGACGCGCAGTTCCAGCTCGAAGACGTGCTGCAAGAGGTCCTGGTCACGAAGCGCCCGATCCGGCTGACCCGATTCTGGGTTGTGGTGACCGGCGACCAGGTGGCCTTGATGGCCAAGTCGAACGGGATCACGGACCGGAAGCTCGTCAAGGGTGTCGACCTGATGCGGCAGTTCGGCGCATTCCTGAGGGTCTGCGAAAACGACATGTCGCGACTCGGTCTGGTCCCCGGTGATCTGTTGCCGTGGGTCGAGCCGGTGAAGGGATTTGGCGCCGCCGCGCCGAAGGCCGCCGATGAGCGGTTCTATGCCGACGAACGTCCCGATGAGCTTCCCGCCAGCGTCGAGTCGCTCAGGCGCATCCGGACCGCCTGTTCCGCGGCGACGTGATCTCGAAGGCCGGTGCCGTGCCCGCCACTGGCGATGTACCATCGATGGTACATCGCGTCCGACGGCGGTAAACCCTTCACCTTTTCGGGGGCCTTCCGCCAACTGGTGAAGCGCTGAGCTTTCTTATCGCGCGCCGCCACAGGCGGCTCATTCTTCCCCCGTGTTCTCCTGACCTGACCTGACCCGCCCGAGCGCCGGGCGCTGCCCATCGGCGCCGCCTGATGTCGCAATCCGTCCGACGGCGACTGCCGCCGTGCCGATGGGTGACGAGCCGAAGCCCCCACACCCACCGGCAGCGGCGCTCGGAACTCAGGATCCGACGCTTTGGCACAGGTCCTGCTCAAGAAACACCACCAAGATAGAAATCGCTAAAAACTAACAAATAGTTAGTTTTGAATGGTATAAATATTACTGTATGAGAGCTTTTCTCGACATGGTCGATGCGGTATCCGAGTTCGTGTCGGACAACACCCTCTTTCGACGCAGTCCCATTCTGGAGAGTCGTTCATGAAGAAACTCGCACTCGCGATTGCGCTGACCGGTATCGTCGGTCAGGCGCACGCCATCTCGATCGATGCAACCCTGGGTCAGTCGTTCTCGACCGAAGCCGGCGCCATCACCGAAACATTTGCCGGCGGCCTGCCGGGCAACTACAGCGGCGGCATGATCCGCGTGGGCCCCGGCAATCCTTCAGGCGTCTCCGCAGCCCCTCCCGGCATCACCGACAACTACTATTCGGTGGGCCCGAACAACCCGGACAACGCCACGGGCCTGGTCGGAACCGCCAACTTCTCTGCGACGCCGCTCAAGTATTTCGGCTTCTACATGGGTTCACCGGACACCTACAACGTGGTCGAGGTCTACAACGGGGCGTCGCTTCTGGCTACCTACACCGGTATCGACTTTGCTGCCGCCGCCGGAACTATCGCCAACGGCAACCAGGGCGTCGGGCTGTTCGTGAACATCCGTGCCAGTGCCAGCGAGCAGTTCGACATCGTCAAGTTCATCACCAATCCGTCCATCAACGCGTTCGAGACCGACAACCACGCCGTGGTCGCGGTGCCCGAGCCGAGCACCTACGCCATGATGGGCTTTGGCTTGGCCCTGTTCGGCCTTGCCGGTCGCCGCCGCCTGGGCAAGAAGTAATCCCCCGCAGTGGTTGCGCCAGCCGCCGATGCCTGGCGGTTTGTGTCGCAACAAGCCCGCGGTCGTTCACCGCAGACTTTTTTTGTTCGGTGCCCGCCGGGCCGCTCCCAACGGCACCGGCCCGCTGTGCATGGGCGATGTCGCCGCAAATTGCAAATTGCTTGACCATCACCGCGGCGACAAGGTATAAGCCGCCAAGCAGGTTCTCTGTCGGTGAAGTGGCAGGTCAGTCGTTACCGTTTCCGCGGTACCCCCGGTCCCCGTTCTTCCGTTCTTGGAGCACCCGCCGTCGGGCGCGAGCCCATTTTCATTTTTTGCAAGGAAGACAAACGAATGAGTACCGGTACCGTGAAGTGGTTCAACGACTCCAAAGGCTTCGGCTTCATCAAACCCGACGGGGGCGGCGAGGACCTCTTCGCGCATTTCTCCGCGATCCAGGGCAACGGCTTCAAGACGTTGCGTGAAAACCAGAAAGTCGAATTCGAAATCACCACCGGCCCGAAGGGCAAGCAGGCGACCAACATCCGCCCGCTCGACTGAGCTTCAACCCTTCCGGTTGGGAAAAAGCCCGCGCAAGCGGGCTTTTTTTCGAGCATCGCGAGCCTGGGCCTACTGAACCGAGGGACCCGAGCAGCGAAGGGGCAGCATCCGCAGGGTTCCCCGAGGAATGCTGCGCCCCCTTGGAGGGGGAAGCCGGCGCGCAGCGCAGGCTGGGGGTGGGCGTCAACTTTCCGCAGGGTTCCCCGAGGAATGCTGCGCCCCCTTGGAGGGGGAAGCCGGCGCGCAGCGCACGCTGGGAGTGGACCCTCTGTTAGCTGCCGTAGGTGAGTTCCCTGGCCTTGCCCCAGAACACCCGATACGACAATACCGTGTAGCCGATGATGAGCGGGATCACGATGATCGCGCCGACCAACACGAATCGCAGCGATTCCGGCGCGGCGGCTGCCTGCCAGATAGTCAGTCGGTCTTCGACGAGGTACGGGAACAGGCTGTGGCCGAGCCCGGCGAAGGCAAACACGAAGATCCAGACCGCCAGCACGAATGGCCGCCACTCCCACCGCCGCGACCACCGTCGCCGCCCGGGCCCACCGCATCGCCCGACCTTGCAGGTCACCCTCGGTCTTCACGATCAGCCAGGTCGCACCGAGCATCGCGTAGGCGCCCGCAAGTCCGAGCCCGACCACGAAATTGAACCACCGGTACCCGCCACCGTTTCGAAATCCGGTGATCACCCCGCCCGGCATGACGCCCTGAGCGACGGCTGTTCCCAGTGAACCGAAGAAGAACAGCCGGTTCCACAGTTCGCGGTGCCAGCCCGAGGCCTCGACCCTGAACTCGACGGCGACGCCGCGCAGGATCAGGCACAGCGGCATCGCCGCCACCGGGAGATACAGCGCTGTCAGGATCACGCCGTGCGCGTGCGGAAAGGCAACCAGCAGGATGCCCACGCCCGGCACCAGCCAGGTTTCGTTCGCGTCCCGGAACGGGCCGATCGATGCGAGCATGATGTCTTGCTGATCACGCGGCGCCAGCGGCATCAGGATCCCCACGCCGAGGTCGAAACCGTCGAGGATCACGTACGCGAGAATCGCCAGCCCCATGAGGCCGGCAAACCCCGGCAGCAGGAAGCGCGGTGGTTCGCCGGGGCGGCGCAGGAATCAGCTTCCCAGCCACGACGCCAGCAGCATTGCGACACCCATGCCAACCATCACGCGAAATGCGAAGAACACCGGCAGGACCGGCGGTGTCTTGCCGGCGAACTCGTTCAGCCCCCTGATTTCACCGTTGGCATCGTGGGTGAGAATCAGGCTCGCCCCGCCCGGGATGCCGATGGCGAAGTCGTTGCGTTTCTCGGCGGCGTTCGGCACCGCGAACAGCAACAGCGGCGCGCCGCGCTCGGTGTTCCAGATGCCTTCGATGGCGGCGATCTTCGCCGGTTGATGCTCCAGGGTATTGAGGCCGTGGAAGTCGCCGACCACGATCTGGATCGGTGCCAGCAGTGCAGCTGTGAACACGCCCGCGCGCAGCAGCCGCCGGGGTCCGTCGGCCGCGGGGTTGTGCAGCAACTGGAAGGCCGAAATCCCGGCCACCAGGAAACCGGACAGGGTATGCCGCCATGGCGGCACGCGATCACGTCCGAACAGCATCACGCCGAGGAAGGTCGCTTCAAGGAAGAACGCCGTGAGTACCTCGTAGCCGAGTAGCGGGCCGGCGATGTTGCCGACTTTCTCCATGAAACCGGGCCAGTTGGTACCGAACTGGAAGCTCATGGTGATGCCCGATACCACCCCGAGCGCAAAGGTGAGGGCGAAGATCTTGACCCACAGGCGGTAGGCCCCCGCCACCCAAGTTGCCGACGCGTCCGAGGCCTTCAGGCGCAGGCACAACAGCACCCAGGCTAGGCCGATGCTGATGGTCGGGAACAGGATATGGAAGCCGATGTTGAGCCCGAATTGCGCCCGGGCCAGGATCAGCGGATCAGACAGCATTGTTCGGGCTCCTCGCGGGTTGATTCCCGCCCTCGATCGACCGCCGGATACATTGCCGGTTCCGGCAGGTCACCAAGGTCGAGGAGACAACAAAAAGCCCGATACGCGATCGGGCTTTTTGTTGTCTCCGCCGATGGCATCACTGGTCGACGCCGTGGCGCTTCCAGATCTCCGCGTTGACCTTGGCCTGCTCGTTGGCAAGCGACAGCACCCAGAACAGGCATCCGACGATCACCAGCAATGGCCCTCCAAGCAGCAGAACTCCGGTCATGACGATCTCCTTCGTGCGATACGGTAAGCCCCGATTCTAGCAGCCCGCCGGGCGCCAGCGCCCACAGGGTCCCCCGAGGACGCTGCGCCCCCTTGGGGGAAGGCGAAGCGCAGCGCAGCCTGGGGTGCTGAACGAAGGACGCTCTCGAGCGAAAGGGCAGCGCCCACAGGGTCCCCCGAGGACGCTGCGCCCCCTTGGGGGAAGGCGAAGCGCAGCGCAGCCTGGAGTGCTGAACGAAGGACGCTCTCGAGCGAAAGGGCAGCGCCCACAGGGTCCCCCGAGGACGCTGCGCCCCCTCGAGGGGGAAGGCGAAGCGCAGCGCAGCCTGGGGGTGGGCGTCAACTCCAGCGCAGCGCAGCCTGGGGGTGGACCTAATGCCCCAGGATCGGATGCGGTCGGTAGGCGTCCGCCAAGGTCTTGAGTTCCTCGTCGGTGAGCTTCACCGCCAGTGCGGCGATCGCGTCTTCGAGATGCTGCATACGGCTCGCGCCGATGATGGGCGAGGTCACGCCGGGTTGATGCAGCAACCACGCCAGCGCCACCTGGGCATTCGGGACGCCGCGCTGCCTGGCGATCTCGCCGACCCGGGCGACGACGGCGAAGTCGCTGTCCTGGTAGTACATCCGGTGGGCAAAGTCGTCGCTCTTCGCCCGGGTGGTCTCGCCGCGCGCTTCCTTCGAACGGTTGCCCGCCAGGAATCCGCGTGCGAGCGGGCTCCACGGAATCAACCCTACCCCCTGGTCGAGGCACAGCGGGATCATCTCGCGCTCCTCCTCGCGATAGACGAGGTTGTAATGGTTCTGCATGGTCACGAATCGGGCGCCGCCATTGCGGCGTGCGGTTTCCTGCATCTTGGCGAACTGCCACGCGTACATGCTGGACGCGCCGATGTAGAGCGCCTTGCCAGCGCGCACGACGTCATCGAGTGCCGCCATGGTCTCCTCGATCGGCGTCCACGGATCGAAGCGATGGATCTGGTACAGGTCGACGTAATCGGTCTGGAGCCGCCGCAGCGAAGCGTCGATGGAATGCATGATGTGCTTGCGCGACAGCCCGCGGGCGTTCGGGTCGTCGCCCATGGGCTGGCAGACCTTGGTTGCGATCACCACCTGGTCGCGCCCCGGCCCGAATGCTTTCAGCGCCCGCCCGAGCACGGCTTCGCTCTCACCCAGCGAATACACGTCGGCGGTGTCGAAGAAGTTGATGCCCAGTTCGAGGGCGCGCTTCAGGAACGGCTGGGCGGCGGTATCTTCGAGCACCCAGTCGCGCCACTTCGACGAGCCATAGGTCATGCAGCCAAGGCAGATGCGAGAGACTTTGGTGCCGGTGGCACCGAGATTGATGTAATCCATCGGGCGGTCTGTTGATAGTAGGGGACGGGATCGGGAAGTATAGGCTGCACCCGAGCAGCGCCCTGTGCCGACCGCTGCGCGGCGCCGATAATCCCCCCATGTCCGCCACCCGCCGCATCCGCGGTTTCACCCTGGTCGAGATCATGGTCACGCTCGGCGTCGTGGTCCTGCTCGCGGCCCTGGTCACGCCGATGATCGTCACCGCGATCCAGCGCGGCAAGGAGGCCGAACTACGCACCGCTCTGCGCCAGATTCGTCAGGCGGTCGACGACTATCGGGATGCCGGCAATCAGGGACGCATCCCGAGGCTGCCCGGGCAGACGGCCTATCCACCGACCCTTGCCGTGCTGGTCACCGGGGTTCCGGATGCCCTGGACAGTGGCGGGCGCCGTCTCTACTTCCTGCGGCGCATTCCGCGCGATCCATTTTTTCGCAATGATGCCACCCCGCCCGACGAAACCTGGGGCCTGCGCAGTTCCACCTCCGACGCCGATCGGCCGGCGGCGGGGTCCGATGTCTACGATGTCCATTCGCGTTCGACCGGGATCGGCAGCAACGGTATCCCCTACAGCCGATGGTGACGCGGTCGAACGGCACGCGGTCGCAGGGCGGTTTCTACCTGATGGCCGTGGTCATGCTGGGCTTCGCCGTGGCGGTGATGGTCGCCGCGCTCACCCGCCTGTGGGAGGCCGAACTGGTGCGGGATCGCGAACGCGATCTGATCTGGGTCGGGCGCGAGTTCACCCGCGCGCTGACCAGCTATCGCGGGTTCACGCTGCCCGGGCAGCCGCCCGCCCCCGGCAGCATCGGTGACCTGCTGCTCGACCGGCGCGTGGACCCGCCCCTCCGGCATCTGCGCCGGGCGTATTCCGACCCGGTGACCGGCAAGGCACAGTGGGGCATCGAGCAGGATGCGAACGGCCGCATCGTGGGCATCCATTCATTGTCATTGCAGCATCCGCGCAAGCCGGATGGCTACTGGCCCGACGATCCGGGGCTGGCCGCGGTTGCGCGCTATGCCGACCGGGTGTTCCGGGCCGATCCGATGACGATAGTGCCGCGCGCCATCGTGGCTCCGCCGAGCGAGGGCGGTTGAAGGTCGCTACCGGGCGAACTTGGCGATGTGGAAGGCCGTGATCCGCTTCACTGCGCCATCCTTGGTCATCGCATCGAGCGAGGCCTGCAAGGCCTTGACGGTGGCGCGCGACGTCGAGGTGCTGCAGGCGAGGTAGAGCTTGAGCTCCTGCGCCACCAGCACCTGCTTCAGCTTCGGACCGCCGACCTCGCGCGAGGCCTTCTGCGCGGTGTAGGCGCTGGTGATCCATAGATCGATACCGGCCGGATCGTCTTTCGGCAGGTTCAGGCGCGGCGGATTCATCTTGTCGTCGGCCACCGCCCGGATGCTGGTCACCGCGAACTGCGCGAGCAGTTCCAGCTTGGGATCGTTGACGACGCCACCGATGCGATAGCTGCGCAGATCCTCGATGCGATTGATCTTGGCGCCGAAATCCTGCCGGCCGAACACGGCCCAGCGGTTGACGCCGAGCGGCCCCACCCAGAAGAACAATCGCTCGCGATTGTTCAGGCGCGCCGTCGAATACAGGCAGGTGTCGCGATCCTTCTGCGCCCTGGCGTAGCCGTCGCCCCATTTGACGATCTCGAAGCTGGCCGGTATCTCCGCCCGCTTCGCCATCTCGGTGATGAGATCGGTCGACAGCCCGCTGACCGTGGCCCCCTCGGCGTAGTTGAACGGTGGATTGTCATCGGCGATGAAGGTCGTGGCGGTGGCGGTGAACGGGGCGCAAACCAGCAGCATGAGCAGGGCACGACAGGACATGACGGGGAATCCTCAGGGTCATCGGGTGGCGCGATGCTATGCCGACGGGTCGCGAATGCCAACTCACGGCTACCCCGGCAGATGGATATGCCTACTCGTGGAATGCACCCTGGCACGGCGCGGTCGCACCCCCGGTTCCGCCGCGCCACAGATCGGCGGCAATGGATTGATTGGTCATCGCTCCGGGTGGTCGTCGAAACTGCCGATCGGGCGTCGATCGGCAACGACGGCTTCCAATGTGGTGATCCCGGCGTCATGCTAGCGGATGATGGACTCGTTCGAGGTCCACACGACGCAACGGAGGCTCACATGTTCCTGCATCTGGTCGGCGCTATTGCCTTGGCAGTGGTCGGTTCGGCACTCGCGGCGGAGCCGGTCCGCATCGGCCTGGTGGATGAAACCACCGGTCCGCAGGCGGAAGCCGGCGTATTGACGTTGAACGGTGCAAGGCTGGCGGTGGACGAGATCAACGCCGCCGGCGGCATCCTCGGGCGACCGGTCGAACTGGTGGTCGAAGACAACCAGAGCACCAACCCCGGCACGGTGCTGGCCTACTCCAAGCTGGTCGACCAGAAGGTGGCTGCCGTCATCGGTCCCCTGCGCAGCACCCAGGTGCAGGCGGCGTCGCCCACGATCGCCAAGGCGCGTCTGCCCGCCATCATCGGCGGCAGCGACCCGACGCTCACCCGGGTCAACAATCCGTGGATCTTCCGGGTCCGCCCCAACGACCTCTATTCCTCGCGGGTGATGGCCGAGTTCGGCGTCAAGTCGCTGGAGAAGCGCAAGTGGGCGATCGTGCATGCGACCGATACCTTCGGCAGCAACGGCAAGAATGCGCTGGTCGATGCACTCAAGGCACAGGGCATCGAGCCGGTGCTGGTGCAGGGCTACACCAGCAACCAGCAGGATTTCACCGCGGTGGTGCTGGCGATCCGGAAATCCGGCGCCGACATCGTCGGCAGCTACATGAGCAACTCTCCGGACGTCGGGATCTTCGCCAAGCAGATGCGACAGTTGGGGGTCGACGTGCCCTGGATCGGGTCGACCTCGCTCGCCACCGAGACCGCGCTCAAGCTCGCCGGCGACGCACTGTGGGGCACCTATGTCGTGACCGACTTCTTTGCCGACGCCAACCGGGAGAGCAAGGCGTTCGCGACCAAGTTCAAGGCCAGATACACCTTCAACGCCGATCTGTACTCGGCATGGTCGTACGCGGCGCTGCATCTGCTCAAGAATGCCGTCGACCAGGCCGGCAGCCTCGAGCCAGCAGCGGTCCGCAAGGCGTTGCTCGCGACCCGCGGGCTCAAGGGTGTCGGCGGCACCTACGACTTCGACGCCAATGGCGACGGCCTGCATGGCTACAGCATCGTGCGCAACGAACAGGGCAGGCTCGCTTTCATCAGGCACATCGAGTTCACACCGGAGGCAAGATGACGCCAGGGTTTCAAGAGGGCTTGCGATGAGCGGCAACTCGCTGCTGGAGGCAGGCATCGAGGGTCACGCCGACATGCTGGTCGGCGCGGCGCACACCGCCACGTTCGTCGGCAGCGGTTCGGTCGAAGTGCTCGCCACCGCATCGATGATCGTGCTGATGGAGAAAGCCGCCGGCAGTTCGGTCGAGTCGCTGGTGGGCAGCGAACGCACCACCGTGGGCACGCACATCGACATGCGGCACATCGCGGCCACGCCGCCGGGTGTGCGCATCGACGCCTATTCCCGGTTGATCAAGGTCGACGGGCGATTGCTGACCTTCGAGGTATGGGCCGAAGACGCCCGCGAACGCATCGGCGAAGGCATCCACGAGCGGGTGATCATCGACCGCGACCGGTTCCTCGCCAAGGTCGCGTCGAAGGCCGCTCGAGTCTGACCCGCCTCGGTACGCGACCTGCGTGGCTCAGGCCAGGGCGCGCGTCACCACTTCGGTGACATCGCGCGACAAGGCCGGGTGCTGCTGGATCCGCTCCAGCGCAGCGCGCGAGCGGCCTTGGCGTCCGGCGTCGAACTTGCGCCAGCGGTCGAAGGCTCGGGCCAGCCGTGACGCCACCTGCGGATTGAGCGAGTCGAGCTTCACCACCTGATCGGCCACGAAGGCGTAGCCGCCACCGTCCGCGGCATGAAAGCGCACCGGGTTGGCGTGTGCGAACGCACTGACCACGGCGCGCACCCGGTTCGGATTTCGCAGATCGAAGTCGGGGTGGACGATCAGGCGCCTGACCTCGTCGAGCGTCGCCGGCAGGCGCGACGTGGCCTGGACGGTGAACCACTTGTCGAGCACCAGCGCCTCGTGCTTCCAGCGGGCGTGGAACTGCGCGAGCGCTGGCGCTCGCTCGGGGCCATCGGCATTCGCCAGCAGCTTCAACGCTGCCATGGTGTCGGTCATGTTGTCCGCGCCCTGGAACTGGCCCAGGCATATGGCGCGGATCCCGGGGTCGTCGAGTTCCATCAGATAGCCCAGGCAGAGGTTGCGCAACGCGCGTCGGCCGGCGGGTGCGGCGTCCGGGCTGTAGCTTCCGGGCACGGCCATCGCGCGATACGTGTCGAGCAGCCTGGTGCCCAGCGCCGCTGCCAGTGTCCGCATCACCTGAAGCGTCACGGCATGGATCGCATCCGGATCCACGACCGCCATCTGCTCGCCCACATAGGATTCCGACGGCAGCGACAGCGCCTCGGCGGCGAAGGCGGGATCCGCGCCGGCGTCGGCAAGCACGCGACCGAAGGCGTCGATATAGCTTTGCGGCACGGTGAAGCTCGTGCCCGCCGCGTGCGCTTCGACGCCGCGCAACAGCAATCCGAGCGCGAGGCGCTGTCCCGCCTCCCAACGGTTGAATGCGTCGCTGTCGTGCGCCATCAGATGGGTGAGGGCGTTGTCGTCGAATGGATACTCCAGGATCACCGGCGCCGAAAAGCCGCGCAGCAGCGACGGCACGGGCGCCACGGCGACGTCCTCGAAGACAAAGCGCTGCTCCGGTTCGGTGATCGACAGAACGCGCGTGGTGCCGAGCGCTGCGGTCTCCCCCGCAAGCCGCAACGGCAGATCGGCGCCGTCCGGCCCGACCAGCCCGACGGCAAGCGGGATGTGAAACGGCAGCTTCTGCGGCTGATCGGGCGTGGGCGCGCACGACTGTCTCACGGTCAGCGTGTAGCACCGTGACCCGGCATCGTAGGTCGTCGCTACGTCGAGATGCGGTGTGCCCGCCTGCTCGTACCAGCGGCGAAACTGCGTGAGGTCGACGCCGCCCGCGTCTTCCATGGCCTGCGCGAAGTCGTTGCAGGTGACGGCCTGGCCGTCGTGGCGCTGGAAGTACAGGTCCATGCCTGCGCGAAACTTCTCCGCGCCGATCAGCGTGTGGATCATGCGCACGACTTCGGCGCCTTTCTCGTACACCGTGACCGTGTAGAAGTTGCTGATCTCGAGATAGGCCTGGGGCCGCACCGGGTGCGCCATCGGCCCGGCGTCCTCGGGAAACTGCATGGCGCGCAGACTGCGCACCTCCTGGATGCGCTGCACCGGGCGCGAATACATGTCGGCGCCGAACTCCTGGTCGCGGAACACCGTCAGGCCTTCCTTCAGCGACAACTGGAACCAGTCGCGGCAGGTGACGCGGTTGCCGGTCCAGTTATGGAAGTATTCGTGCGCCACCACCCGGTCGATGTTGAGGTAGTCGGTATCGGTCGCGGTGTCGGCGCGTGCCAGCACATATTTGGTGTTGAAGATGTTGAGGCCCTTGTTCTCCATGGCCCCGGCGTTGAAGTCGCCCACGGCGACGATCATGAAGCGGTCGAGGTCGAGTTCGCGGCCGAACACGCGCTCATCCCACGCCATCGATTTCTTCAGCGCCGCCATGGCGAAGTCGGCCTGGTCGAGCTTGCCGGGCTCGACCCAGACCTGCAGCAGCGCCTTGCGGCCCGATGCCGTGGTGAAGTTGTCTTCCAGTACATCGAGCCTGGCCGCGACCATCGCGAACAGATAGCTCGGCTTGGGGAACGGATCTTCCCAGCGCGCCCAGTGGCGGCCGCCGGGCTCCTCACCGGAAGCGATCAGATTGCCATTGGCCAGCAGCGCCGGATATCGGGCGCGGTCCGCGTGCAACGTCACGGTGTAGCGTGCCATCACGTCGGGACGGTCCGGAAACCAGGTGATGCGGCGGAATCCCTGCGCTTCGCACTGCGAGAACAGGCCGTCCTTCGACTGGAAGAAACCCATCAGCCGGGTGTTGCGGAACGGGTCGATGGTGACCACCGTTTCGAGAACGAACGACGATGGCGGGTCGCGCAGGACCAGGTGCGATTCGTCGATGGTGAGCGCCGCCGGCGTCGGCGCCTTGCCGTCGATCGTGACCGACCGGTGTTGCAGGTCGTCGCCATCGAGCATCAGCGGTGCGGTGGCATCAGCGCTGGCCGGGTTGCGGCGTAGCCGACTGGTTGCGTGAATGCGCACGTGATCGGCCAGGATGTCGACATCGAGCAGCACGTCGTCGACGAGCCAGGCGGGCGGGGTGTAGTCCTTGAGGCTGATGATCTGGGGATTGGCGTCGCGCATGATGGTTCCGATGCAGTGTTGCGAAAGTCGCCGATTATCGGCGAGAGCCGCGCGCGATGGGAGATTGACCGTGGTCGGTCGGGTGCCGTCGGTCCAGCCCCCGAGCGCCGGGTCTATGCCGCCAGACGATCGACCGGTTGCCGACGATGCGCGATCTGCGCGGCGGCATCACGCAGTGCCGTGCGCAGCCCCTCCTCGACCACCGGGTGGTAGAACGGCATCTCCAGCATGCGCGCCACGCTCATCTCCGACTGGATGCCCCAGGCGAGCAGATGCGCCAGATGTTCCGCGTCGGGGCCGATGAGTTCGGCGCCGAGAACGCGGCCATCGCCCGGTGCTGCGTAGACGTGCAACAGGCCGCGATTGCGCAGCATGACCCGGCTGCGCCCCTGGTCCTCGAAGCTCGCGCGGCCGGTCACGAACGTTTGTCCGGCGAGGTCGGCGTAGCGTTGCCCGATCACCGCCAACTGCGGATCGGTGAAGACAATCGCGAGCGGCGTGCGCCGAAGGCCCGGGCGAACATCGGGCAGCGCCGCCGCGTTCTCGCCGGCGATCCGGCCCTCGTCCGCTGCTTCGTGCAGCAGCGGCAGGTCGTTGTTGGCATCGCCGGCGATGAAGATCGTGCTGGTCCCGCAACGCAGGGTGGTGCGATCGAACCGCGGTACGCCGGCAGGGTCGAGCGCGAGCGAAGTGGTATCGAGGCCGAGGTCGCGAACGTTGGGCGTGCGGCCCGTTGCGGCGATGACGTAGTCGACCGTCTGCTCATCGAGCCGGTTGTGCGCATCGCGGCGCGCGATGCGCACGCCGCCCTCGACCCGGGTGATGTTGTCGACTTTCGCATCCGGGTCGAGACTGAATTCCGCTGCGAAGGTGGTGTGCGCGTAATCGCGCAAGGCAGGATCGGAAAACGGTCCTACGTAGCCGCCGCGGCCCACCATCGAAATGTCGACCCCGAGACGGCTCAGCGCCTGCCCCAGTTCGAGCCCGATCACGCCGGGCCCGAAAACGGCGGCCGAGCGCGGCAGATCGCTCCAGGCGAACACATCGTCGTTCACCACCAGCCGGTCTGCCGCGTCGCGCAGCAGCCCGGGAATGGCCGGGGCGGAACCGGTCGCGATCACGGCGCTTCGAAACCGGACCGCTGGACCGCCATCGATCTGTAGCGATCGATCGCCGGTGAAGCGTGCCTTGCCGGTGAGCCGGTCACCCGGGGGAATGCGATCGACCGCATCGAGTACGAAGCCGACGAACCGGTCGCGCTCGCGTTGTATGCGCGCCATCACCGCCACGCCGTCGACGAGCACCCGGCCTTCGAGCCGCAGGCCGAACTCGTTCCACTTTGCCGGGCCATGCGCGGCCTCGGCAGCCGCGATCAGAAGCTTGCTCGGCATGCATCCGACGCGCGCGCAGGTCGTGCCGTGCGGGCCGGATTCGATCAGCAACGCCTGTTTGCCCGCCGCCACTGCCGCACGATAGGCGGCAAGCCCGGCGGTGCCGGCGCCGATGATCGCCACATCGGTATCGATGATGTTCATTTGTGGTGTTCCCGGTGTGTGGGCTCCCCGGGCGGGGAGCCCTCCTTGCGTCGGTCAAGCCGCCTGGCGCGACCACCGCTCGAGTTCGTCCGCGCCGCCGATGTGCTCGCCATTGATGTAGATCTGCGGCACGGTCAGCGCCTCGCTGACGGCACCGACCACCCGGCTGCGATTGGTGTTCGGCAAGGTCACTTCGGCGTAGTCGTAGCCGAGTTCGGTCAGCTTTGCCTTGGCCCGGGCGCAATGGCCGCAGCCAACGCGCGTGAAGATCGCGACCTGGTCGGGCTTGCGCGCGGTCGGGTTGATGAAGTTGAGCATCGTGTCGGCATCGGACACCTCGAACGGGTCACCGTCCTTCTGGGGCTCGATGAACTGCTTCTGGATCACGCCGTCCTTGACCAGCATCGAATAGCGCCATGAGCGCTTGCCGAAGCCCAGGTCGGACTTGTCGACCAGCAGGCCCATGCCGGCGCTGAAGTCGCCGTTGCCGTCCGGGAGCAGGAACACATTGCCGGCTTCCTGATCGCGCGCCCATTCGTTCATCACGAAGGTATCGTTGACCGAGATGCAGACGATGGTGTCGACGCCATTGGCGCGAAACGCGGGGGCGAGTTCGTGGTAACGCGGCAGATGGGTCGACGAGCAGGTCGGGGTGAAGGCGCCGGGCAGCGAGAACACCACCACGGTCTTGCCCTTGAAGATGTCGTCGCTCGTCACGCTCTTCCACTCGTTGTTTTCGCGGATGCGAAACGTGACTGCCGGGACGCGCTGGCCTTCCTTGTGCTGAAACATGTGATTCTCCTTGAAGAGATGTCGATGAAGTCGTAGACGCAGTTTCGCAAACGTCACCGATGGCCGGCCAATACCTTGTTACGATTCGGCCGATAGGCGCCGCCTATCGGGGGCCTTCCGGATCCGACCAATGACACTCACCGAACTCAGATACGTGGTGGCGGTAGCCGATGAACGCAACTTCAGCCGAGCGGCCGAGCGTTGTTTCGTGAGCCAGCCGAGCCTGAGCGCGTCGGTCAAGAAGCTCGAGGAAGAACTCGGGGCGCGCCTGTTCGAGCGCGGCCCGGGTGACGTGCTGCTCACCGAGACCGGCATTGCCGTGGTGGCGCAGGCGCGCCGGGTTCTCGACGAGGCCGGCCGGGTCAAGGCGGTCGCGAAGGCGCGCACCGATCCGCTGGTCGGCCCGTTGCGGGTGGGCGTGATCCACACCATCGCGCCATATCTGCTGCCCGAACTGGTGCTGGGCCTGCGCCACGCGGCGCGCGAGATGCCGCTCGACATCGAGGAAAACCTCACGGCAAATCTCGACCAGATGCTGCGGGCGGGCCAGATCGACGTCGCGATCCTGGCGCTTCCCTACGCGCCGGCCGGTGTCGAAACACTGCCGCTGTACGACGAGGAGTTCCGCATCGTGGTGCCGGCGGGGCATGCCTGGGCGCGCCGCAAGGCGATAGCTCCGGACGAACTCGATGCTGAAAACCTGCTGCTGCTCAGCATCGGTCATTGTTTTCGCGATCAGGTGCTGGACGCCTGCAGTGAGTTTTCCCGACCGACCAGCGGCGGCAAGCAGGGCAATTCGCTCGAGACCCTGCGCAGCATGGTCGCCTCGGGGCTGGGCATCTCGGTGCTGCCGGCGTCCGCGCTGACCCCGCGCCACACAAGCCCGCTGGTGCGAGTGGTCGATTTTGCCGCGCCGAGACCGTCGCGCCGGGTCGTGCTCGCCTGGCGCAGCGATTTCCCGCGTCAGACGGCGGTGCGCCTGCTAGGGCAAGTCATCCGGCAGCTCGACCTGCCCATCATCGTCCCGGCGGCGGCCGCATAGCGCTATCCACCGCGGGCTCAGAGGCTGAGAGTTTTTCGAGCAGGAAGCGGGCGATGTCGGTTGGTTGACCGAGCCGGGAGATGGCGTGCGGAGCTGCAATCGATTTCGCGATGCCTCCGAAGTCACTGCGATGCGTTGCCCCACGGTCGTCATGGGAGCCGGCAAACGCATAGAATGCCGGCCTGTTCACCAAACGAGGCGAAGATGAGTACTACGACAGCAAGCGGTCTGATCATCGAGGAACTTGCCGTGGGCGGTGGCGACACCGCGGCCGCCGGTCAGCAGGTGAGCGTGCATTACACTGGTTGGCTCGCCGACGGCACCAAGTTCGACTCCAGCAAGGATCGCAAGGAGCCGTTCGAGTTTCATCTCGGTGGCCGCCAGGTGATTGCCGGCTGGGACGAAGGCGTGCAGGGCATGCGAATCGGCGGCACCAGAAAACTCACGATCCCGCCGCAGCTCGGCTATGGGGTGCGCGGCGCCGGCGGTGTCATCCCCCCCCACGCCACCCTCGTGTTCGAGGTCGAACTGCTCGGCATCGGTTGAGCGGAAGCCGATCAGAGCGGGAGATCGCGGACGACTCTGAAGGTGCCCGAGCCAGGCGCGGGGGTCGCGGCAACGCCGGTTTTGGCCGCGTACTCCCACTCCGCTGCCGTCGGCAGGCGGTAACGCCAGCCGGTCCTGCCCGTCAGCCACGCCGTGTACAGACGGGCATCGTGCCGGTCGATGTTGGTCACCGGGTTGGCTCCGCGCCCGCGCCCGTGGTCATCGGCGGGCGGGCACGGGCCCGCGGCGACGCAGGCGTCCCAGCCCTCGAACGTGATATCGGCCATCGACAGCGCGAAGCCGACGACATGGTTCGCGGCGAGACCGCTCGGCGCAATCGCGACCAGTTCGGGGCAGTCGGCGCAGTCGCGGATTGTCGTGCCCGGCACGGCTGATGCGCCGGTATCGTCGCGGCTCTCCGGCTTCGGGCACACGTCGCAGGTACCGGCTTCGGTCGAATCGACGACCGCCGGCACCGATGTCGGTGCCGGCGGCCTCTGGCAGACATCGCATTCACCGGCGGCCAGAGCCGGCAGGATCGGCGACAGCAATACCGACAATACCGGCAATATCCGCGCGATCGTCTGTCGGATGATGGTGCCGGGCTTGGTCGCGGCGCGGCATGAGGATGGCGACATGAGACTTTCCGGATGCAAGATGCACCACTCTACCTTGCGAATCCGCGTGGCGTGAGCATTGCATGCCATGGCGCAACGATATTTCATGATCTTCCCGATGACACCGCTCCCGATCGTCTTCGCCGATATCGAAGCCGCCGCCGCGCGCCTCGACGGCGTGGCGCACCGGACACCGGTCCTGCGCAGCCGCACCGCCGACGAGCGTTGCGGCGCCGATCTGTTCTTCAAATGCGAGAACCTGCAACGTGGCGGGGCGTTCAAGTTCCGTGGCGCCTACAACGCCCTGGCGCAGTTCGATGCCGTCCAGCGCCAAGCCGGGGTGATCGCCTATTCATCCGGCAACCATGCGCAGGCGATCGCCTTGTCGGCCCGCCTGTTGGGCATGTCGGCCGCGATCGTGATGCCGCTCGACGCGCCGCCGCTGAAGATCGAGGCCACGCGCGGGTATGGCGCCGAGGTCATCCGGTACGACCGCTACACCCAGGACCGGGAGCAGATCGGGCGCGCCATCGCCGCCGAACGCGGCATGACCCTGATCCCACCCTATGATCACGCCGACGTCATGGCGGGGCAGGGGACGGCGGCGCTGGAACTGATCGCCGAGGTCGGCCCCCTGGACGCGCTGGTGGTTTGCGTGGGCGGTGGCGGCCTGATCTCGGGCTGCGCGGTGGCCGCGAAGCACCTGCTGCCGGATTGCCGGGTGATCGGGGTCGAACCCGAGGCCGGCAACGACGTCCAGCAATCGCTGCGTGCCGGGCACATCGTCCACATCGACGTGCCGCGCACCATCGCGGACGGCGCCCAGACCCAGCACGCCGGGCAGCTCACGTTTCCGGTCATGCGATCGCTGGTGGACGAGGTGGTCACCGTATCCGACGCGCAACTGGTGTCGGCGATGCGCTTTTTCGCCGAGCGCATGAAGTTGATCGTCGAACCTACCGGCTGCCTCGCCGCTGCCGCCATTCTCGAAGCGGGGCTGCCGGTCGCGGGCAAGCGTATCGGGGTAATCGTGAGCGGTGGTAACGTCGACATGACCCGGTTCGCGCAGCTTCTCGCCTGATCGGCAGGTTGGACAACCTCAAGCCAGAGTTTTCCGTCGAAGCCGTCGATAGCTCGCAACGCGTTGTCCGCGGATCAGTCTCGCCGCACGAGCGGCGATCAGCGCCTCGGATCAGGCGCCGGTCACGCCGACTTGAGCAGCGGCGCGGCGAACAGCGATTCCATCTCGCGGCGCACCTTGTAGGCCGCGGTGGAGGTGTCCATCGCGACATCGTTCCAGGACAGGCTCTGGCCCTTGGCCACCGCGCGCGTCACCTTGACGTTGTGTGCGAGGCCGAGCGGCAGGCCGCCGATCCGCACCGACGTGTCGGCGGGCAGCAGCTTGCCCCAGACCGTGTAGCCGCCCTCGCCGTCGAGGATGTCGCCGGGCGTCAGGTCGCGCTTCGCGGTGGCGACGACATCGGCGTTCCAGCATTCGGCCACGCCGGTCGCCTCGCCGCGCAACGCGACGCTTGCGACCGACACGCCGACCTCGAGCCCGATCAGGTGCCAGCGCTTGTACAGGGTGAAGTAGCGGCCGCTCGGATCGGTGTGCGCGTTGTATTCCTCGAAGCAGTTGCGGATGTATTCAGTCTCGCCCTCGACCGTGACCCAGACGCCCATGCGAATGTCGTACGGGATCCGGCGGCCATCGGCCTCCAGCGACGAGATCACCTCGACCATGCCCTTGCGCTCGAGGACGCCGCCTTCGGCGATCGGTCGGGTGACGAACGGAATGTCTTCCACGCTCGCCGGCGGGTAGGTGAGGCCGTTGCTCGGCACCGTGAGTCCGGTCGCGTTGGCGACCGCGGTCGATTCGATCGATGGCTTCGAGCCGTCGAGGAAGCTGTTGAACATCTTCGGGTTCAGGCCGCCGCGTGCCGCCTGCTCCGGCGTCAGGCCGTAATAGCCCCAGACCGTGTCCGGGGTCGACTCGCTGAAGTGTGGCAGCCACTTGTGGCCGCGGCCAGCGGCTACGACCGGAAAGCCGCAGGTGCGGGCCCAGTCGACGAGGTCGCAGATCAGCGCCGGCTGGTCGCCGAACGCGAGCGAATAGATCAGGCCCGCTTCGGCGGCACGCCGCGCCAGCAGCGGACCGCAGAACGCGTCGGCCTCGACGGTCACGTTGACGACGTGCTTGCCATGCGCGAACGCGGCAAGGCAGTGTTCGACCGCGGCGACCGGGTTGCCGGTGCACTCGACCACGATATCGATCGCCGGTTCGCGGACCAGTGCCTGCCAGTCGTCGCCGATGTGCGTTGCGCCGGTCTTGAGCGCGTCGCCGAGGCTCGTGGCGCGCGTGCGCTCGTCGCTCCAGCCGACTCTCGCGAGGTTCGCGCGGGCCGTGTCTGGTGCCAGGTCGGCAATGCCGACGAGGTGCACCCCGGGCGTGCGCGGCACCTGCGCGAGGTACATCGAGCCGAACTTGCCGGCGCCGATCAGGCCGATGCGGATCGGCCGGTTCTCGGCGGCGCGTCGCTGCAATTGCGTGAACAGGCTCATGGTCGTGTCCGTCTCGCCTCAGGCTGCGAGCGTGAGCTCATCGCCCGAGGTCTCGAGCGCGCTCTTCGGTACGCCGTCCTTCCACGGTAGCGCGACCTCGTAGTCCCGCAGCAGGCAGTCGTCGGGCAGGCAGTCGATCGGCGTGAAATCGCGGTGGGCGATGTACTCCGGGCGCTTGAAGCGCCGGATGTGATTGCTGACCGCGCACAGGCTCAGGTAGACGCTCACGCGGTTGTGGGGCGACAGGTTGGAACCGGACGCGTGCACCAGGCAACTGTGGAACAGGATCATCGAGCCGGCCGGTCCCTTCGGCGAGACGATGCCGGCCGGGACGTGGCGACCGTCGGCATCGAAGCCGCCATGACCACCGGCGCGCTCGACCAGTTGCCGGATCAGCCCGTTGTCGACGGTCCAGAGCGGGTAGCTCGTGGTCGTCAGGTCGTGCTTCGCATCGACCACGCCCTTCCTGTGGCTGCCGGGGATGAACATCAGCGGACCGTTGTACTCGCTCACGTCGTCGAGAAAGATTGCGACATTCATCGCGCGCTCGGTCGGCATCAGGTCGTCGTTGAGCCAGGTGCCGTAGTCCTGGTGCCATTGCCAGACGTCGCCGTCGAATGCCGCCTTGCCGTTGATCTTGAACTGGTGCATGTAGAGCGATTCGCCGAGCAGCTCCTGCACCGGCTCGACCATGCGCGGGTGGCGCGCGAGCCTCGCGAACGGCTCGCTGTACAGGTGTGCGGCGAAGTTCGTGCGCACCGCGTCCTTGCCTTTCTCGCG
>JANXYG010000091.1 GCA_025350245.1 Betaproteobacteria bacterium | reverse complement strand
ATGGCTGCTCGCAAAGACCGACGGAACCGGAACGAGCACCAGCGAGGCCAGGCCGTGACGATCATCCATCGGGTCATCGACGACTTCGTCGGCAACACGCCGCTGGTGCGGCTCAAGCGCCTGGCCGGCGACACCGACAACATCGTTCTGGGCAAGCTCGAGGGCAATAATCCGGCCGGCTCGGTGAAGGATCGTCCGGCGCTGTCGATGATCCTGGGGGCCGAAGCGCGCGGCGAGATCCGCCCGGGTGACACGCTCATCGAACCCACCAGCGGCAACACCGGCATCGCGCTGGCGATGGTGGCCGCCATGCGCGGCTACCGGATGGTGCTGGTGATGCCCGAGGACCTTTCGGTAGAGCGGCGGCAGACGATGGCGGCGTTCGGGGCTTCCTTCGTGCTCACGCCCAAGGAGGCCGGCATGGAGGCCGCGCGCGACATCGCCTTCGAGATGCAGGCGCGTGGCGAGGGCAGGGTGCTAGACCAGTTCGCCAACCCCGATAATCCGCTCGCGCACTATCGGGGCACGGGCCCGGAAATCTGGCGCGACACCGGCGGCACCATCACCCATTTCGTCAGCAGCATGGGAACCACCGGCACCATCATGGGCTGCGCGCGCTACTTCCGCGAGGTGGCGCCGTCGGTGCGCGTGATCGGCTGCCAGCCGACCGATGGGTCGCGCATTCCCGGCATCCGCAAATGGCCCGAAGCCTACCTGCCAAAGATCTTCGACCGTTCGCGGATCGATGACGTGATGGAAGTGAGCCAGGGCGACGCCGAGGAAACGGCGCGCCGGCTGGCGCGCGAGGAAGGCATCTTCTGCGGCCCTTCTGCTGGCGGTGCCACCTGGGTCGCGCTGCAGCTTGCGAAGACGGTCACGAATGCCGTCATCGTGACCGTCATCTGCGATCGTGGCGATCGTTACCTCTCGACAGGCGTGTTCGACTGAGCACCAGAGCCTTGCAGTTTCCTGATTCGCGACATTGCTCAGCGTCCCTCACCCTCGGTCCCTCTCCCGAGGGGAGAGGGATGTCTCCTGCTCCCTTCTCCCTCCGGGCTCCCGCTCCCTTCTCCCGCCGGGCTCCTGCTCCCTTCTCCCTCAGGGAGAAGGGCTGGGGATGAGGGAAGCCTGAGCGTTGATTGCGGGGTTGCGTTCTGGTGCGACAGTCTTGTGGTTGTTGCAGTCATCTGCAGGCGTAGTGGCTGAACTTCATCGCTGATCAGGTGCCGTTTTCAGGGCAGCCGCCAATGATCCGCGGCGCCCTGGAACCCCGCCAGCAGCAACTGGCGCTGCAACTGAAACTCGGCCGGCAGTTTGCTGCCGATGCGGTCGAACAGTAGTTGGTGCGAGGTGAGTTCAGTCGTCCATTCATCGCGCTCGATCGCCATCGCCGCGGCGAAATCTGCACGGGCCCGGTCAGGTGCGCCATCCCATTCGATCGCCGTCTCGGGTGGCATCCAGCCCAGGGCGCTCTCGACCGCGGGGGCACTGCCTTCGCACCGGCCCACGATCCAGGCGAGGATGCGCATGTTCTCGCCGTAGCCTGGCCACAAGAACTTGCCGTCATCGCCACGGCGGAACCAGTTGACGCAGAAGATGCGCGGCGGCCGGGTCAATTGTTGGCGCAGTCTCAACCAGTGAGAGAAGTAGTCGCCGACGTGGTAGCCGCAGAAGGGAAGCATCGCGAACGGATCGTGGCGCACCTCGCCGACTTTGCCGGTGGCTGCAGCCGTAGTTTCCGAACCCATCGTGGCGGCCAGGTACACGCCGTGGGTCCAGTTGAAGCTTTCGAGCACCAGCGGCATGGTGGTGCTGCGACGGCCACCGAAGATAAATGCCGAGATCGGCACGCCCGCCGGCTCCTGCCAGGCGGCGTCGATCGACGGACACTGCGACGCCGGGACGGTGAAGCGGGCATTCGGATGCGCCGCCTTGCGGCCGCAATCGGGTGTCCATGCCTGCCCCTGCCAGTCGGTGAGCCGCTGCGGTGGCGTATCGGTCATGCCCTCCCACCAGACGTCGCCGTCTTCGGTCAGGGCCACGTTGGTGAAGATGCCGTTCTCCCGCATCGTCAGCATCGCGTTCGGGTTGGACTGATGTGACGTGCCGGGAGCAACACCGAAGAACCCGAACTCCGGATTGATCGCCCGCAGGCGCCCCTGCGCGTCGGGCTTGATCCAGGCGATGTCGTCGCCGACGGTGGTCACCTTCCAGCCGTCGAATGCCGGCGGTGGGATGAGCATGGCGAAATTGGTCTTGCCGCAAGCACTGGGGAAAGCGGCGGCGACATAGCTCTTGCTGCCGCTCGGCGACTCCACGCCCAGGATGAGCATGTGCTCGGCCAGCCAACCCTGGTCGCGCGCCATGCTCGACGCGATGCGCAGCGCGAAGCATTTCTTCCCGAGCAGGGCATTGCCGCCGTAACCCGAGCCGAACGACCAGATGGCGTGCTCTTCGGGAAAGTGGACGATGTACTTGTGGTCCTTGTTGCACGGCCACGGCACGTCCGCCTGACCGGGTGCGAGCGGCATGCCGACCGAGTGTAGGCAGGGCACGAAGGTGCCATCGGTACCGAGCGCGCGCAACGCGGCATCGCCCATGCGTGTCATGACGCGCATGCTCACCGCGACGTAAGGCGAATCGGTCAATTCGATGCCGATGTGCGAGATCGGCGAGCCGATCGGGCCCATGCTGAACGGCACCACATACAGCGTGCGGCCCTGCATGCAGCCGTCGAACAATTGATTCAGGGTGACCTTCATCCGCGTCGGCGGCATCCAGTTGTTGGTCGGCCCGGCGTCGTCCTCGCGTTCGCTGCAGATATAGGTGCGGTCCTCGACGCGCGCGACATCGCTCGGGTCGGATCGGGCGAGGAAGCTGCCGGGCCGCGCCTCCGGGTTCAGCGGCAGCAGCGTCCCGGCCGACACCAGTTGCGCGCACAGGTCGCGGTACTCCGCGTCGGACCCATCGCACCAGTGGACCTGGTCCGGGCGGGTGAGGGCGACGACGCCGGCAATCCAGGCAATGAGCCGCGGATGGCGGACGAACGAGGGAACATTCAGGGCTGGTCCCGGACCGGCAACGCGTTCAAGTTTCAACTTGGCAACCTCCAGTGACGGGCTCCGCGCTCGTCGGCGCGGGACATCGATCATGCACTTGCGATGCTACACCCCGGTTTCCGGGCGCAGGTCGCGGGAGCCAAAGCAGGGATCGTGCGCAAGTCGTCTGTCGGCGGTTGTCCAGCGCCTGCGCGCTTTCGGAGGTGGCCATGGGCTAAACTCCGCTGCTTTTCCGGTGGACCGAACGTGACCCCGATCCTGGCGTTCGATATCGAGACCGTGCCCGACATTGCCGGGCTACGGCGGCTGCACGATCTGCCCGATGGCACGCCCGATGGCGATGTAGCCGAAATGGCATTCCATGCGCGCCGGATCAGCAGCGGAACCGACTTCCTGCCGCTACACCTGCACCGCGTGGTCGCCATTTCGTGTGCGTTGCGTGATGGCGACACTTTCCGCGTCTGGTCACTCGGCGAACCGGAGGAGTCCGAGGCACATCTGGTCCAGCGGTTCTTCGACGGCGTCGAGCGTTATACGCCACAACTGGTGTCCTGGAACGGGGGCGGTTTCGACCTGCCGGTGCTGCACTACCGGGCCCTGATGCATGGCGTGGTGGCTCGCCGCTACTGGGACCAGGGTGAAGACGACCGCGACTTCAAGTGGAACAGCTATCTCGGTCGTTACCACGCGCGCCATCTCGACCTGATGGACGTGCTGGCGATGTACCAGCCACGCGCCAGCGCGCCGCTCGACGATCTCGCCCGGCTCATGGGGTTGCCGGGCAAGCTCGGGCTCGATGGCTCCAAGGTGTGGGGCGCCTATCTCGATGGCGGGTTGCCGGCGATCCGCAGCTATTGCGAGACCGACGCCGTGAACACCTACCTGGTGTTCCTGCGCTTCCAGTTGATGCGCGGCCACTTCGACGCCGATCAGTTCGCGCGCGAAAGCCAACTGGTGCGAGACACGCTCGGCCATACCCCGGGTGACCACTGGCGCGAGTTTCTCCACCGCTGGGGTCCATGAACCATCCGGTGGCGTTGCGCGCGCGCATTGCGCAGGTCGAGTCGCTCGATCATGAGGGCCTGGGCGTCGCGCGAGTCGACGGCAAGACGGTGTTCATCGACGGGGCGCTGCCTGGCGAGACCGTGACCTTCGAGACGTGGCGGCGCAAGCCGCGCTTCGAGATGGCGGATGCATCGGCGATCATCGCGTCGAGCAGCCAGCGGGTGACGCCGCGTTGCCCACACTTCGGCACGTGTGGCGGCTGCAGCATGCAGCACCTCGATGCGCGCGCGCAGGTGGCGGCCAAGCAGCGCGTCCTCGAAGACAACCTCGAACGCATCGGCCGCGTGCGTCCGGAGATCATGCTGCCTGCCATTCACGGACCGGCCTGGGGCTACCGGCACCGCGCGCGGTTCTCGGTGCGATACGTGCACGAGAGGGGCGGCGCCCTGGTCGGTTTCCACGAGAAGCGCAGTACCTTCATCGCCGAGATGGGCCAGTGCCATGTGGTGCCGCCATTCGTGTCGGCCTGGATCTCGCCACTGCGCACGCTGGTGGATGGGTTGTCGATTCGCGACCGGTTGCCGCAGATAGAACTTGCCGTGGGCGAGTCGGTGAACGTGCTGGTGATACGCAATCTGGCGCCGCTCACGCCAGACGACGAGGAGGCGCTGCGCGCCTTCGCCGATCATCATGGCGCCTGCATCTGGCTGCAACCCGGCGGACTGGAAACCGCGGCACCGTTTCATCCGCTCGGTGCCCCCGACCTCGACTACCTGCTTCCCGAGTTCGACCTGCGCTTCGGCTTCGCCCCGACCGAGTTCACCCAGGTCAACCCCGGGGTCAACCGGGTTCTGGTACGACGGGCGGTCGGATTGCTCCAGCCTGCTCCCGGCGATCGCATCGCCGATCTGTTCTGCGGGCTCGGCAATTTCTCGCTGGCGCTGGCACGCCGCGGCGCGACTGTCATCGGTTTCGAGGGTAGCCAGGGGCTCGTCCACCGGGCTCGCGCCAACGCGAAGATCAACGGGCTGGAGCATCTGGCCACATTCGAGGCGCGCAATCTGTTCACGGTGTCGGCCGAGGATGTCCGCGGCTGGGGGGCGATCGACAAGATGCTCATCGATCCGCCCCGGGACGGCGCCATGTCCCTGGTTCGCGCGCTCGAAGCAGCCCCGCCACAGCGGATCGTATATGTGTCGTGCAGTCCGTCGACCCTGGCGCGCGATGCCGAGTATCTGGTGCATGTGCTCGGCTATCGCCTGACGGCGGCGGGCGTCGCGAACATGTTTCCCCACACCTCTCATATCGAATCGGTGGCGCTATTCGAACACTGATCGAATGATCTTCGGACGTGAAAAAGGCGACCCGCAGGTCGCCTTTTTCACGTTTGGCGCGTGGCGGTCAGTCTCGTTCGCCGCCGAATGCCATCAGCAACTGCAGCAGGTTCACGAAGATGTTGAACAAGCTCAGGTAGACGCCGGTCGCGGCCATGATGTAGTTGGTTTCGCCGCCGTTCACGATGCGGCTGACGTCGTGCAGCAGGAACATCGAGAACACGACCACCACCAAAGCGGAGATGGTGAGCGCCAGGGCCGGCATCTGGAAGAACATGTTGGCCAGTGACGCCAGCAGCAGCACCACCATGCCGACCATGAGGAACTTGCCCATGAAGCTGAAATCGCGTTTCGTGGTGGTGGCGATCAAGCTCATGACGACCAGGATGCCACCGGTGCCGGCGGCGGCGATGCCGACCAGTTGCGGGCCGTTGCGCAGCTTGAGCGCGACGTTGAGCAGCGGGCCGAGCCACCATCCCAGGATGAAGGTCATCCCGAGCAACAGCACGACGCCGAGCGAACTGTTGCGGTTGGCTGCGATGGCGAACTGGAGCCCGATGACGGCGCTCAGCATCAGCAATGACGCCATGATCGGGTGCTGGAGAATGATGCCGCCGGTGGCCATCCCGATCATCGCGCCGATGACGGTGGGAACCATGGTGAGCGCCAGCAGGATGTAGGTGTTGCGCAAGACCTTGTTGCGGTCTCCGGCCAGAGCGCCGGTGCTCGACGAATACACTTGGAAATCAGGTTGCATGGCGGGTGACTCCTGTTGATGAGGTCAGACGGGCATGAGACTAGAGGAACCCGCCGACAGTTTCAATTCCGGACTGGAGATTTGCCCATTCCGCCGCAGCCTTGTTTTATCATTTGGGACTCGGCGAACCCCGATTGTAGTTCCAAGGGGCCCCCGGGGCGCCATGTCGTGGCGCCGATCGTTCGCGGGAAGCGTGGCAGAGTGGTCTATTGCACCGGTCTTGAAAACCGGCGACGGGCAACCGTCCGTGAGTTCGAATCTCACCGCTTCCGCCATTTCAAGTATGAAAATCGGTTGTAAAACTGACCTACCCCCCAAAGAACCCACCAAAAAATTTGCGCTTGAGTGGCACTCGGCAGAACGAATTCCGGACAGCACACGAATTGCCTGCAAGAGGGAGGAAGTGTGAAAACAGCACGCGAGATTCGATCCATCAGCACGCTGTCGCCGTCATGGGCGCGCTCGCGATCTCACACCGTGAAGCTTGCAAGCGGTCGGCGAAGTCTCGCGCTGTTCGCATCGGCCGCGATCTCATGCGCGGTCTCCCCGATTGCGAATGCCGCGAACTACACGTTTACGGAACTGGAAACGCTGGGCGGTACGTCAAGCATTGGGGTTGCGATCAACAATGCCGGACAGGTCGCCGGATACAGTTACCTCCCAATCCACCCAAGTTAAGCCACGTGTAGCTCATCAAC
>JANXYG010000043.1 GCA_025350245.1 Betaproteobacteria bacterium | reverse complement strand
GCCGGCAAAAAGAGAGTGAATGGACATGTTCGCCAATGAATAAAAAAATCATTGGCGACCGAAAATTTTTACGAAAAAGTCAAGCGTTATCGCTATTTATTGTTGAACTTTGTGGGCGAAATCCTTAACTTGGGTGGATTGGGTGAAGACCGCCCTATTGCTCGACGAGAGCGTCGATGGCGCTTTGGTGCAAGAGGTGATCACCCAGGGCTGCGCTCCTGATCTGAGCGATACCGAACTGGAGCTGTTGGGTCGTGATCCGTTTCTTGTGGCTTATGCGCTGGCTGCGCCCGAAGCCAGGGTAGTGGTGACATCGGAAGTGTCGAAACCCAAAAGGCAGCGCCAGAACCGCCACCTGCCAGATGTCTGCCAGAGCGTGGGAGTTCAGTGCTGTGACCCGTTTGCCCTGAACCGGGTGCTCGGGTTCCGGACGGACTGGAAAACCAAGAAGAGCTGACCCGGCCGCCGATGGACGCTGGGCAGCCCACCCACCCGGGCTGTACGCCTTTCCCCTACTCCGGTAACCTCTCGATCTCGTCGTTCGGCTCACGTTCCCGCGGCAGACCGTGCAGCTTCGTTTCCCGCCTTCCGTACCGTAGATGCCCATGTCCGAAGACGAATATCTCGACCCCGAGGACGACGACGATGTCGGTTGTCGTCAGTTGCTCCATGTCACCGGCGACGCCGCCGAGGTGGCCAATTTCCGGCGCGAGATCGAAGAGACCGAGCGCTGGGGCAGCGAACTCGACTACTTCCTGAAGTTCGGCGAGTTCGACGCCGTGCCCGAGCGCATGTTCGCCGACACCGCTCGCACCATGGGGCGCCTGTGCGCCTACCTGCGCGAGCGTTGGGGCGACTACGCCGATTCCAGCCATCCGGTGCTGATCGTGAGCGAGGAAGATGCGGCAATCACTTATGAGTTCTTCACCAGCCGCACGCCGATCCTGGGCCTGATCCGCATGCTGTCGGAGGAGTTCCAGAAGCTGCGCTTCGGGCTCGACTACTCCTACCCGGACGGCACCGGCTATGACGGTCGGGTGGCCTACGAGCGCGGCGAGATGGCCGACGGCCTGGAAGAAACCTACGAATACATGTCGCACTCCGATTTCGAGGAGTTCGCCGGCTTCGAACTGCCTTCCGGCAATGCGGCGGTGGCAGTGCAGTCGGGTGGCGACGGGCAGGCAGTGATTCCTGATCTGAAGCCCGGCAAGTGGGACCTCTCGTTCGCGGTCGAGACAGCGCTCAAGTGGGACCAGGCGGCGGTGAGCTTTTTCGTGTTTCACCATGAGGCCTTCACCTGCGACGTCGAAACCTACAAGGGCATGGACTCGTTCGTGGTGTCGGTCGGCTTCGAGCGCACCGTGTTGGGCGAGCCGGCCAAGCCGGTGATCATGAGCCTGGTCGACGAGCCTCAGGCTGCTTCCGCGCCGGTTTTCACCACTGCGATTCCGGGCACCGAGCATCAGGCGCGCCGCATCGTGCTGGCGCCGGGTGGTTTCGTGATGGAGCTGGCGCGCTGCGACCGGCTGGCCGATCCGTTCTGGCACATCGACCAGCTCAAGCTGCGCTGCTACCGTGACGCCTCGCGCAAGGTGATCGCCATCGTGTTCGACAGCGCCACCGATGCCGTCAACAAGGGCAACCAGCCGAGCCCCCCGCGCATGAAGGGCGGCAAGGTCTACCTCTTTCCCGAGTCGAAGACCCGGCACTGAGAGGACGCCCCCCAGGCTTTGCTGCGCTTCGCCTTCCCCCCGAGGGGGCGCAGGGTCCTCGGGGGCCCTGTGGGCGCTGCCCCTTCGTTTTCGAGCGTCCCGCCGGTTGCCCTCAGGCAGCGCGCCGGGCCGGCGGCACTAACGCCGCGACAGCGGCACGCGCGAGAGCCGACAGCCCCTCTCCACCAGCCGCCAGATGCGCGATGATCGCCGAGCGCATGCGCGGGTCCCAGAAGCGGGTGATGTGCGCGGCAACACTCTTCACGCCTTCGGCATGATCCGGTTCGGCCTCGAAGAAGTTGGCGATGTCGTTGGCCATCTTCACCAGGCGTTCGATTTCCATTCGGTGTCGTCCTTTCAGGCCGTGACGCGGCCGGGGTTGGCGTAGACGGTGTGGCGGCCCGCCCGGGTGAAGCCGATCAGCGTGACGTTGGCGGCGGTCGCTACGTCGATGGCGAGAGATGTCGGCGCCGATACCGCGGCGATCAGGCCGATGCCCGCGGCCGCGCACTTGTGAACCATCTCGTAGCTGGCCCGTGAAGTGACGATCACGAAGCCGGTGCTGCCGTCGGTGCCGCTCGACAGCAACGCGCCGATCAGCTTGTCGAGCGCGTTGTGGCGGCCGATGTCTTCACGCACCAGGCGAACCGCGCCCGCCTGATCGCACCAGGCGGCGGCATGCACTGCTCCGGTGATGGCGTTCAACGCCTGCACCGAGCCGAGCGCCATGGCGCCGGCCTGCACGGCGCCCGCGGCAAACCGCGCCGCGTTGGTGACAGGGGCGACGGGCCGCAGTGCATCCTCGAGCAGTTGCGTGCCGCAGAGTCCGCAGCCGGTGCGCCCGGCGAGACTACGCCGCCGGGTGGAGATGGCCTCGGAGCGCTCCTTCGGGATGCTCATGTACACCGAGTAACCGCGCGCTTCGGGAACCACTTCGACCCCCTGGCATTCGGCGGCGGAGGCGATCACGCCTTCGGTCAGGCTGAAGCCCAGGGCGAAGTCGTCGAGGTCCTGCGGTGTTGCCAGCATCACGGCGAACGGCACGCCGTTGTAGATGAACGCGATCGGCACTTCGGTGGCCACTTCTTCGGCGGCGGTTTCGCCGCCGGTAAGGCGCCAGCGCTCGACCGGCACCCGCTGGTGCGCGCCGCCCAGGCCAGTTACGTCGCGATCGGACATCGGGCAGCACAAGTTGGAGACATTAAACGGAGGCCCATCCGACAGCGAAAGGGCCCCGCCCACAGGGCCCCCCGAGGACGGGGTGCCCCCTTGGAGGGGGAAGGCGAAGCGCAGCGCAGCCTGGGGGTGGGCAACACCTCAGGCTTTGGCCGGTTCGCGATGCTCGAGCAAGCCGAGCTGCTGGTTGCTGAAATCGTGGAATCGCTTCTGCCATTCCGACGGCTGCGTCACCGGCTCGACCTGCACTGCCGTCACCTTGAACTCGGGGCAGTTGGTGGCCCAGTCGGAGTTGTCGGTGGTGATCACGTTGGCACCCGACTCGGGAAAGTGGAAGGTGGTGTAGACCACGCCGGGCTGCACCCGCTCGGTGATGAGCGCGCGCAACACGGTCTCGCCGGCGCGGCTGCGGATCCCGGCCCAGTCGCCGTCCTTGATACCGCGCAGCTCCGCGTCGCTCGGGTGGATCTCGACCCGGTCTTCGCTGTGCCAGAGCGAGTTCTCGGTGCGGCGGGTCTGCGCGCCCACGTTGTACTGGCTCAAGATGCGGCCGGTGGTGAGGATCAGCGGGTACTTGCGGCTGGTGCGCTCTGCGGTGGGCACGTATTCGGTGATGACGAACAGCCCCTTGCCGCGCACGAACTCGCCGACGTGCATGGTCGAGGTGCCCTCGGGCGCTTCGTCGTTGCAGGGCCACTGGATGCTGCCGAGCCGGTCGAGCTTGTCGAAGCTCACGCCCTTGAACGTGGGCGTCAGGCGCGCGATCTCGTCCATGATCTCGGACGGGTGTTTGTAGGCCATCGGATAGCCCAGCGCTTCCGAGAGCATGACGGTGACTTCCCAGTCTTCTTTTCCGCCCAGCGCCGGCATGACCTTGCGCACCGGCGAGATGCGGCGCTCGGCGTTGGTGAAGGTGCCGCTCTTTTCCAGGAACGAGGAGCCGGGCAGGAACACATGCGCAAACTTGGCCGTCTCGTTCAGGAAGAGGTCCTGCACCACCACGCATTCCATCGCCTCGAGTGCCGCGGTCACGTGCTGGGTGTCGGGGTCGGACTGGGCGATGTCCTCGCCCTGGATGTAGATGCCGCGGAAGCTGCCATCGAGCGCGGCGTCGAGCATGTTCGGGATGCGCAGGCCCGGCTCGCTGTCGATGGTCACGCCCCAGGTCTTGCCGAAGAGTTCGCGCGTTGCGGCATCCGACACGTGCCGGTAGCCCGGTAGCTCGTGCGGGAACGAGCCCATGTCGCAGGCGCCCTGCACGTTGTTCTGGCCGCGCAGCGGATTGACGCCGACGCCCTCGCGGCCGATGTTGCCGGTGAGCATCGCGAGGTTGGCGATGCCGATCACCATGGTCGAGCCCTGGCTGTGCTCGGTGACGCCGAGGCCGTAGTAGATCGCGGCGTTGCCGCCGGTGGCGTAGAGGCGGGCGGCGGCGCGCATTTCGGCGGCGGGCACGCCGGTGATGGCTTCAAGCGTTTCGGGCGAGTTGCGCGCTTCGGCGATGAACGCCTTCCACTTGGCGAATGCCTTGATGTCGCAGCGCTCGGCAACGAAAGCATCGTTGGCGAGCCCTTCGGTGACGATGGTGTGCGCCATCGCGTTGACCACCGCCACATTGGTGCCCGGCCGCAGCTTGAGATGGTGATCGGCTTGAACGTGCGCGCTGCGCACCAGGTCGATGCTGCGCGGGTCGACCACGATCAGCTTCGCGCCTTGGCGCAGCCGACGCTTCATGCTCGACGCGAACACCGGATGGCCGTCGGTCGGATTGGCGCCGATGACCACGATCACGTCGGCCTTCATGACAGAGTCGAAGGTCTGGGTGCCGGACGATTCGCCGAGCGTGGCCTTGAGGCCGTAGCCGGTGGGCGAATGGCAGACCCGGGCGCAGGTGTCGACGTTGTTGTTGCCGAACGCCGCCCGCACCAGTTTCTGCACCAGATAGGTTTCTTCGTTGGTGCAGCGCGACGACGTGATGCCGCCAACCGAGTCGCGCCCGTGCTGCGCCTGGATGCGCTTGAATTCGCTCGCGGCGTGGCCGATCGCCTGCTCCCACGAAACTTCTTGCCAGGCGTCGCGGATGCTGTGGCGGATCATCGGTTTGGTGATGCGGTCTTTGTGCGTGGCATAGCCGAAGGCAAAGCGGCCCTTCACGCACGAGTGCCCGTGATTCGCGTGGCCGTCCTTGTTGGGCACCATGCGTACGACTTCATTGCCCTTCATCTCGGCGCGGAACGAACAGCCGACGCCGCAGTAAGCGCAGGTGGTCACGACGGCATGCTCGGCCTGGCCTTTCTCGATGACCGACTTCTCCATCAGCGTGGCCGTGGGGCAGGCCTGCACGCACGCCCCGCAGCTCACGCACTCAGAATCCATGAACGATTCGTTCTGGCTGGCCGACACCATCGAGGCGAAGCCGCGTCCGTCGATGGTGAGCGCGAAGGTGCCCTGGGTTTCTTCGCAGGCACGCACGCAGCGCGAGCAGACGATGCATTTCGCCGGATCGAAGGTGAAGTAGGGGTTGGAGGTGTCCTTCTCCGCCTTCAGGTGGTTCTCGCCGTCGTAGCCGTAGCGCACTTCGCGCAGGCCCACCACCCCGGCCATGTCCTGCAATTCGCAGTTGCCGTTGGCGGAACAGGTGAGGCAGTCGAGCGGATGGTCGGAGATGTAGAGTTCCATCACCCCGCGCCGGAGGTCGGCGAGCTTGTTCGACTGGGTGTTCACCACCATGCCTTCAAGCACGGGCGTGGTGCACGACGCCGGGTAGCCCTTGCGACCCTCGATCTCGACCACGCACAGGCGGCACGACCCGAACGCCTCCAGGCTGTCGGTGGCGCACAGTTTCGGAATCGAGATGCCAGCCTCGGCGGCGGCCCGCAACACCGAAGACCCTTCGGCAACCGTCACGCTCATGCCGTCGATCTCGAGCGTGACCTCGCGTTCGGAAACGCGGGCGGGCGTGCCGAGGTCTTTCCAGCGGATGGTGGGGATGATCTGGGTCATGACGGGTTTCCTCGAGGCGGGTTCGCGGGTCAGGCCGCTGCCGCGATGCCAGCGCGGTCGAGCCCGAAATCTTCAGGAAAATGCTTGAGCGCACTGAGCACCGGAAACGGCGTCATTCCGCCCAGCGCGCAGAGCGAGCCGTGCAGCATGGTCTCGCACAGATCTTCGAGCAGTTTCGTTTGTGCGCCGCGTTCGCGGCCGGCAATGATCTTGTCGATGGTTTCGACACCGCGGGTGGAGCCGATGCGACAGGGCGTGCACTTGCCGCACGACTCGATGGCGCAGAATTCCATGGCGTAGCGCGCCATGTGCGCCATGTCGACGGTGTCGTCGAACACCACGATGCCGCCATGCCCGACCATCGCGCCCATCGTCGCGAAGGCTTCGTAGTCGAGCGGGGTGTCGAACTGCGACGCGGGCACATAGGCGCCGAGCGGCCCGCCCACCTGCACCGCGCGGATCGGGCGGCCGGTGGCGGATCCGCCGCCGTAGTCGTAGAGCAATTCGCGCAAGGTCACGCCGAAGGCCTTCTCGACCAGGCCACCGCGCTTGATGTTGCCGGCGAGCTGGATCGGCAGCGTGCCGCGCGAGCGACCCATGCCGTAATCGCGGTAGAAGTCGGCACCGCGCTCGAAGATGATAGTGATCGACGAGAAGGTGATGACGTTGTTCACCACCGTGGGTTTGCCGAACAGGCCGGAAACCGCGGGCACCGGCGGCTTGAACCGCACCGTGCCGCGCTTGCCCTCGAGGCTTTCGAGAAGCGACGTCTCTTCGCCGCAGATGTAGGCACCGGCGCCGCGCCGGACTTCGAGGTCGAAGCGTTTGCCGGATCCGAGCACGTTCGCGCCTAGGATGCCGGCGGCGTAGGCGCTGGCGATCGCCGCGATCAGCGCCCGCTCGGCGTGCGGATACTCGGAGCGGTTGTAGATGAAGCCGCGGGTGGCCCCGGTGACGACGCCGGCGATGGCCATGCCCTCGATCAGCACGAACGGATCGCCTTCCATGGTCATGCGGTCGGAGAAGGTGCCCGAGTCGCCTTCGTCGGCGTTGCAGACGATGTATTTCTGGTCTGCCGCCGTGTCGAGCACCGTTTTCCATTTGATGCCGGTGGGGAAGGCAGCGCCACCGCGACCCCGCAAGCCCGAGGCGGTCACCATTGCCACGGCATCGGCGCCGCTGGCGGAAAGCGCACGCTGGAGACCCTTCAACCCACCGTGGGCCCGGTAGTCGTCCAGCGACAGCGGATCGGTGATGCCCATCCGCGCAAAGCACAGACGATCCTGCTGCGCGAGATAGGGATGCTGCTCAACCTGGCCGATGGCCAATCGGTGGGCGCCGCCACTCAGGAATCCGGCATTGAAAAGGCCGGGCACGTCGGCCGGTGCCACCGGACCGTAGCCGACGCGGCCATCGCCGGTTTCGACTTCGACCAGGGGTTCGAGCCACATCATCCCGCGCGACCCGTTGCGCACGATGGTGACGGCTTCGCCGCGCCGCGCGGCTTCGAGGGCGATGGCATTGGCGACGGCTTCAGCCCCAACGCTGAGCGCCGAGGAGTCGCGTGGTACGAATAGTTTGGTACTCATCTCAAGCTCTGGCTTCCGCCAGCAGGGCTTCTACCGTCGCCGCATCGAGGCGGCCGTGCGGCTCGCCATCGAGCAGCATCGCGGGCGCGCAGGCGCAATTGCCGAGGCAGTAGACGGCTTCGAGCGTCACGGCGCCGTCGGGTGTGGTGTGGTGAAATTCGATACCGAGCTGGTCGGTGACCTGTTTCGCGAGGCGCTCGCCGCCCATCGCCTGGCAGGCTTCCGCGCGACACACCTGCAGCAGGTGACGGCCACGTGGTTCAGTCCGAAAGTGATGGTAGAAGCTGATCACGCCATGCACTTCGGCGCGGGAGAGGTTCAGGGCATGCGCGATCTTCGGAACCGCGGCGGCCGGCACATGACCGATGCGGTCCTGGATGGCGTGCAGAATGGGCAAGGCTGCGCCGTCGAGGGCGATATTGTCAGCAATCGCACGATCGACGAGGTCGCTCTGGTGCGGGCTCATGTTTCTGCCTCCGATGGTCTGGGCCGGGTGCCGGGCCGTCGCGGTGAATTCGTTGGCCGAGGGCTGATTACAATATGCCAATATGCGGTACAGTGCATATTCGATATGCCCGGCGTTCATTGCCAACCTACAGCGTATCCCGGGCATCGGCGTCACTCAATATGAGCTAAATTGCCGATGAAGCGTGTCACGGTCAAACCGAGCTGGGTGGTCGAGAACGAAGAAGGGTCCGAACTCGGTCCGGAACTGTTCGCGATGCTCGATGCGCTCAAGCGGGCCGGCAAGCTCACCGACGCCGCCGTCAAGGTGGGCGTGTCCTACCGGCATGCGTGGAATCAGATCAACGACTGGAACACTTTCTTCGGCTTGCCGCTGGTCACGCTCGAGCGCGGCAAGGGCGCGAGCCTGACGGCACTCGGCGAAAAGCTGTTGTGGGCCGAGCAACGCTTCAATGCGCGGGTGGGTCTGCAACTGGAATCGCTGGCTTCCGAGCTCAATCTCGAGATCAACCGCTTGGTGGCATCGGCGGCTTCGTCCCTGCGCATTCATGCGAGCCACGGCTTTGCGGTGGCCCGACTCAACGATCTGCTCGATGCCCACAGCGACGTGCAGCTCGACCTGCGCTACCTGGGCAGCGTCGAGTCGTTGGCATCACTCTCCCGCGGCGAATGCGACCTGGCCGGGTTCCACATGCCCGAGGGCAAGCTCGGCGCCCGGGCGCTCGATCAATACGCGCGCTGGCTGCATCCCGACCGCCAACGGCTGATTCATCTGGTCACGCGCACCCAGGGTTTGTTCGTGGCGCGCGGCAACCCCAAGCGAATCCTGGGCGTCGCCGATCTGGTCCGCCCCGGCGTGACCTTCATCAACCGGCAGAAGGAGGCCGGCACCCGCCTGCTGTTCGACCAACTGCTGAAGGATGCGAAGGTCGATCGCGCCGCGATCCATGGCTACCAGAACGAGGAGTTCACGCACGCCGCCGTTGCCGCGTACGTCGCCAGCGGCATGGCCGATGCGGCATTCGGCGTGGAACCCGCTGCCCACCAGTTCCGGCTGGATTTCGTTCCGCTTGCGACCGAGCGCTATTTCCTGCTCACCAGCCTGCTCGGCCTGGAGCGAGCAGAAGTCGCCAAACTGGTGGAGCTGTTGCGAAGCGAGGCGTTCCAGACCATCGCCGCCACTCTCCCCGGGTACAGCGCGCCCCTTGCAGGTCAGGTGGTCACGATCAACGAGGCATTTCCCGAGCTGAAGGACCGGCCGCGGCTGCGGATCGCCCAATAAGAATCAACCGCCGGCGCGATCGAGGCGCTTCAGGAACACCTTCATTTCCCGCGCCGCCTGAATGTCGCCATTGGCTTCGGCCACAGCGATACCTTGTGTCCAGGCATCGGCAGTCGCGCTCGTGGCACCCGCCGTCTGGTTCGCCTTGCCCAGCAGTTTCCACGCCGCGGCGTATTTTGGATCGAGCGCCACCGCTTTGCGCAGGTGCGCGGCAGCGGCGGCCGGATCGCCGTGCTTGAAGTGCTCGCTGCCGATGCTGAAACGCAGCAGCGCACTGTTCTTGCCGCTCGCCAGCATCTGTTCCAGCTTTTCCAGCATTTCGGATCAGATCTCGATCTGGGTGCCGAGCTCGACCACGCGGTTGGTCGGGATGCGGAAGAACTCGGTGGCGCTGGAGGCGTTGCGCGACATGGCGGCGAACAGCTTTTCACGCCACAGGGCCATGCCGGGCGACTTGGTCGGCACGATGGTCTGCCGCGACAGGAAGAACGACGTCTCCATCATCGCGAACTCGATGCCGAGCGCGTTCGGCACCTGCAGGGCGCGAGGCAGGTCAGGTTCGTCCTTAAAGCCGAAGTGCACGTTCATGCGATAGAACTCGTGGCCGACCGCGCTGATGTCGACGCGCTGGTTCTCGGGAACATAGGGCACGTCGGCGGTGACGACCGTGAGCAGCACGATGCGCTCGTGCAGCACCTTGTTGTGGTTCAGGTTGTGCAACAGCGCGTGCGGAACCCCTTCGCGGCCGGCGGTGAGGAATACGGCCGTGCCTTCTACGCGCATGGGTGGGTGCGCCATCACCGATGCCAGGAAAGGCTCGAGCGGAATCGCGCCCGGCCGCAGCCGGTCGAACAGCACCTCGCGCCCACGCCGCCAGGTGGAGATGATGACGAACACGACGCTCGCGATGATCACCGGAAACCACCCGCCCTGCAGCAGCTTGACCGAGTTGGCGCTGAAGAAAGCGAGGTCGATGACCAAAAAAACCCCCGCGATCACGACGGCAGGTACGACGCCCCACTTCCAGAGCCGGGAGATGACGAAGAACAGCAGGATCGAATCGATCGCCATGGTGCCGGTGACCGCGATGCCGTAGGCCGAGGCGAGCGCGCTCGACGACCCGAAGCCCACTACCAGTGCCAGCACCGCGGCGAGCAACGCCCAGTTGATCCACGGCATGTACACCTGCCCCATCTCGCGCTCGGAGGTGTGGCGCACCGCCATGCGCGGGCAGTAGCCGAGCTGGATCGCCTGACGGGTCAGCGAATACGCGCCGGAGATCACCGCCTGGGAAGCGATCACGGTGGCCATCGTCGCCAGCACCACCATGGGCAGCAACGCCCAGGCCGGGACCATGTGATAGAAGGGATGCGCGATTGCCGCCGGGTCGCGCAGCAGTAGCGCGCCCTGGCCGAAATAGTTCAGCACCAGCGCCGGGAATACGAAGGCGAGCCAGGCGAGCTGGATCGGGTTGCGGCCGAAGTGTCCCATGTCGGCATACAGCGCCTCGGCGCCAGTGACGGCGAGGATCACGGTGCCAAGCGCGAGAAAGCCATGCAGTCGGTTGTCGGCGAAGAAACCAAGTGCGTATGCCGGATTGAGCGCCACCAGCACATGGGTGTTCTGCATGATCTGGATGACGCCGAGCAATGCGAGCACCAGAAACCAGATCACCGTGATCGGACCGAACAGGGCGCCGACCGTTGCCGTGCCTTTGAACTGCACCAGGAAAAGGCCGATGATCACCACGATCGTGATCGGGATCACGTAGCGCTGCAGGCCGGGAAAAGCGATATCGAGGCCTTCGACCGCGGACAGCACCGAGATTGCCGGGGTGATCATGCTGTCGCCATAGAACAGCGCGGCGCCGAACATGCCCATCGCCATGATCCACCAGCGCCCGCGCGAATGGCGCTCGGTGCTGCCCACGACCAGCGCCATGAGCGCCATGATGCCGCCTTCACCGCGGTTGTCGGCGCGCATCACGAACAGCACGTACTTGAGCGTCACGATGATCATCAGCGCCCAGAAGATCAGTGACAGGATGCCGAGTACATTGTCGGCCGAGGGCGCAACGGCATGAGTACCGCTGAACGCTTCCTTGAGGGTGTAGAGGGGGCTGGTGCCGATGTCGCCGAAGACCACGCCGACAGCGCTGATCGCGAGCGCGAAGAGGTTGCTTCGCGGGTGTGGTACCGCAGGGTTGTCAGCCGGCGCGGCGGCGGTGTCAGGGGCTGTAGATTGCATCGGAAGAAGACTCTGGCACCAGGGTGCCCGAGGCGGCGCGATGGTAGCACGGGGTTTTGTGCGTTGCGGTAACCGTGCTCACCGGGTCGATCCAGGGGCGCTCCGCCCCTTGATGCGATCCCGAACCAAGAAACCCTCGGGGAGCATCGCCTCGGCGTCCGCGTCGGCGTTGAGGGGGCGCACGCTCTCGCATACCATCGGATAGTCAGGCGATTTGCCTGCCTTGCCCGGTCCGAGACCCGCATGAAAGAACCTATTCATTCCGCCGATGCCCCCGCCGCCATTGGACCTTATTCGCAGGCCATCCGTGCCGGCGGCACGATATACCTTTCCGGACAGACGCCGCTCGACCCGGCAACCGGCAATCTGGTCCAGGGCATCGAAAACCAGGTTCACCGGGTGTTCCGCAACCTTCGCGCCGTGGCCCAAGCCGCCGGGTGCACCCTCGACGATGCGGTCAAGGTCACGGTCTACCTGACCAACCTCGACGACTTCCCGAAGCTCAACGCGATCATGCCCGAGTACTTCTCGCAGCCGTTTCCCGCCCGCACCACGGTGCAGGTGACCGCGCTGCCCAAGGCCGCGCAGGTGGAAGTCGATGTGATCCTCGTGCCGCGCTGAAAGGCGGCGTGACACCCGAAGCCGACAGCACCATCGCTCCCCCCGAGGCGTTTCCCGGGGTCGCGCGGGCAACCGCGAGTTACCTGGCGAAGCTCGGTCTCACGCGCCCGTTCGATCTGATCCTGCATCTGCCGCTACGCTACGAGGACGAGACCCGCATCGTCGCGATCGCCGAAGCGCGGCACGGGGTACTCGCACAGGTCGAAGGCGTGGTGTTCGATTCCGAGGTCAGGTTTCGACCGCGGCGGCAGTTGATCGCACACCTGCGCGACGACAGCGGCGAACTGGCCGTGCGCCTGCTCAACTTCTATCCGAGCCAGCAGAAGCAGCTCGCGCCCGGCGCCCGGGTGCGCCTGGTCGGCGAGATCCGGCAGGGCTTCTTCGGCGCCGAGATGGTCCACCCGCGGATTCGCACCGTCCGCGCCGGCGCCGCGTTGCCCGAGCGCCTGACACCGGTTTATCCGACCACCGCAGGCCTGTCGCAACTCGCGTTGCGTGCCGGCGTCGGGGTCACCCTCGGCACCGCCGAGCTTGCGGAGACATTGCCTGCCACGGTGATCGAGCGCCTGGGCCTGGCAGGGTTCGACGCCAGTGTTCGGCTGCTGCACGATCCGCCGGCCGACGTTGCGCTCGAGGCATTGGAGGCGCGCACGCATCCGGCGTGGCAGCGCATCAAGTTCGACGAGCTGCTGGCGCAGCAGCTGTCGATGCGCCTGCACCGGCAGCGCCGCGCCGCCGCGCGTGCGCTCGCCTTGCCGGGCGCCGAGACCCTGGCGTCGCGCCTGCTCGACAACCTACCCTTTTCACTCACGTCGGCACAACAGCGGGTGCTCGCCGAGATCCGCAACGACCTCGCGCGTCCGCAGCCGATGCAACGCCTGCTGCAAGGCGATGTCGGCAGCGGCAAGACCATCGTGGCCGCGCTCGCCGCCTTGTGCGCCATTGCCGCCGATCGGCAGGTCGCGGTGATGGCGCCCACCGAGATTCTTGCCGAGCAGCACTACGCCAAGTTCCGGCAGTGGCTCGAGCCCCTCGGTATCGCCGTGGCCTGGCTCACCGGCAGCCAGCCGGCGCGTGCCCGTAAAGCCGCGCTCGCGGCGGCGCAAAGCGGCGCGGCAGCGGTCGTGGTCGGCACCCACGCGCTGTTTCAGGAGCACGTGGTCTTCGGTCGTCTGGCGCTGGCGGTGGTCGACGAGCAACACCGTTTCGGGGTCAGGCAGCGGCTGGCCTTGCGGCTGAAAGGCGCGAACGGCGACGAGCTGTCGCATCAACTGATGATGAGCGCCACGCCGATCCCACGCACGCTGGCGATGAGCTTCTACGCCGACCTCGACGTATCCACCATCGACGAACTCCCGCCCGGTCGCACGCCGGTCGAGACCAAGCTGGTGTCCGAGACGCGCCGCGAGGACGTGATCCGGCGCGTGCGCGACGCCTGCGCCGACGGCAGCCAGGCCTATTGGGTATGCCCGTTGATCGAGGAGTCCGAGCAGCTTCAGCTCAAGACCGCCATCGATACGCACGCTGTGCTCACCGCGACCTTGCCAGGGATGAACGTCGGTCTGGTTCATGGGCGATTGTCGGGTGCCGAGAAGGCAGCGGTGATGGCCGCGTTCAAGGCTGGCGAGATTTCCCTGTTGGTGGCGACCACCGTGATCGAGGTCGGCGTCGACGTGCCGAACGCGACGCTGATGGTGATCGAGCACGCTGAGCGCATGGGGCTGTCGCAACTGCACCAGTTGCGCGGCCGTGTCGGGCGCGGTGTCGGCGAATCAGCGTGCATCCTGCTGTATCAGCAGCCGCTGTCGCTCATCGCGCGCGAGCGCCTCAAGATCATCTACGAGAACAGCGACGGTTTCGAGATCGCGCGCGAAGATCTGCGCCTGCGGGGCCCTGGCGAGTTGCTCGGCGCTCGGCAAAGCGGTGTGCCGATGCTGCGCTTCGCCGATCTGATCGCCGACGCCCGGCTGCTCGAAACCGCGCGCGACGTGGCCACCGACATGCTCGAACACTATCCCGATCACGCAAGCCGGCATGTCGAACGCTGGCTGGGCGGCCGCGACGAGCTGCTACGAGTGTGAGTGCCGGGTCGGGCACATGGTGCCGCGAAAACAAGGAATCGAGCCAAGATCGCCTTTGCGGCGGGTTATATTGTTTCGCGTTCTCCAAGTTGCATTCGGCAACAAGAAAACTCCTGGGCAGATCCGGCAATGAGCGAGGGCAAATACCGCGTAGTCGAAGTTTGTGCCGGTGCTGGGGGGCAAGCTCTCGGACTGGAGCAAGCTGGATTTGGCCATGAAGCCGCGATCGAGATCGATTCCGCGGCCTGTGCGACCTTGCGATCGAACCGTCCCGCCTGGAATGTCATTGAGCAGGATCTTCGATCCATCGATGGCGCGGCCTTTCGCGGGGTCGACTTGTTCGCCGGCGGGGTGCCTTGTCCGCCGTTCTCCGTTGCGGGCCGCCAGCTTGGTGCGCGCGACGAGCGCGACCTGTTCCCCGCGGCGCTGCGATTGGTCGAGCAGATCGCTCCACGCGCCGTGATGCTGGAGAACGTGCCTGGTTTGGCGACCGCGAAGTTCGCCTCGTATCGTGCTGCCGTAGCCGAAGGTCTGATCCGGCAGGGTTACCGGGTGCACTGGAAAGTGCTCAACGCCCGCGACTATGGCGTTCCGCAGTTGCGACCCCGATTCATCCTGGTCGCACTCAGAGGTGCTGCCGGCGATCTCTTTGGATGGCCAGCCACAGTGTCGGCAGGGGTCGGAGTCGGGGCGGCGCTGGTGGACCTGATGGCCGCACGCGGATGGCCTGGGGCGCAAGAGTGGGCAGATCGCGCTGGGTCGGTTGCCCCCACCTTGGTCGGTGGCTCGAAGCTGCACGGCGGACCCGACCTCGGCCCGACTCGCGCTCGCGAAGCCTGGAAACTCTTGGGGGTGGATGGCCGTGGCCTTGCCGATGATGCCCCAACCGCCGATTTTCCAGCCACCGCGATGCCGCGGTTGACCGTTCGCATGGCAGCGCGCATTCAGGGCTTTCCCGATTCATGGGCATTCTCCGGCCGCAAGACGGCAATGTATCGCCAGGTTGGCAACGCATTCCCGCCGCCGGTTGCAGCGGCGGTAGGTCGTGCCATCGCACTGGCTTTGGCCGGCCGCAGGATGCAATTGAAGCCGGCACAGCGGGAGCTGGAGACCCCGGTTCATGGCTGAGCGTATGCGCGGTGGTGGTCGGCGCCTCGGGTCGAAGCCGCCAGGAGCGCGCTCGCAACAGTTGGCGGTGCTCCAATGGCTGAACAAGAAGTTTCCTGAAGGCGCGAAGCGAATCGCGCAGACTGGATAACGTCGTGGGCGCCGTCCGGCGCAAGTCGGCCGCCGAAGTGGCGCGCAACATGTCGGCTATCCGGTCCACCGGAAACCTTGCCGAGCGCGCATTGTGCCGACGCCTGCATGCGCTGGGCTTTCGCTTTCGAAAGCACTCCCGCACGCTCGAAGGCAGGCCCGATATCGTCTTCGGGACGGAGCGTATCGCCGTGTTCGTCGATGGCGATTACTGGCATGCACGGCTGTTGCGCGAGCAGGGTCCGGTTGCCTTGCGTCGCTATTTCGCGGATGCGCCGCGTCGCGACTATTGGATCGGCAAGTTCGAGCGACGAGTGGTGCGCGATATCACCGTCGGCGAGCGCCTCGCCGGCAACGGCTGGATGGTTCTTCGCCTCTGGGAAAGTGGCATTCGTCGCGACCTGAGTGGTGCCGCGAGCAGGGTGATAGCGGCAGTGTCGGCGCGCCGCGGCGAGTTGGGATGCCTGGCGGCTCAAGATGAAGAGTACGAGACGCCCGAACTTTGCGACAGCCCGGAAGTCCCCGCGGGGGACGACGATTGCACCTTGGTCGGCGCCGCTTGAGTCGATGACATCGCATGCGCCGGTCGCGAGTCGGCTCGCACTCTATGCCCGCCTGGTGCGACTCGACCGCCCGATCGGCATCCTGCTGCTGCTGTGGCCCACGTTGTGGGCGCTCTGGATCGCCGGCGACGGCGCCCCGGCATGGCCGGTCGTTGCGATCTTCATTGTCGGCACGACGCTGATGCGCTCCGCCGGTTGTGCCATCAACGACTACGCCGATCGCGATGTCGATCCGCACGTCGAGCGCACCCGCGACCGGCCGCTGGCGTCGGGTCGGGTATCGGGCCGTGAGGCGTTGCTGATCGCCGGCGGCCTTTCGCTGGTGTCCTTCCTGCTCATCCTGCGGCTCGATCCGCTCGTGATCGAGCTCTCGTTCGTCGCGTTGTTCCTCGCCGCGAGCTACCCGTTCACCAAGCGCTTCTTCGCGTTGCCGCAGGCGTACCTCGGCATCGCCTTCGGTTTCGGCATTCCCATGGGTTTCGCCGCGCTGCGCGGCGAAGTGCCGCCGGTGGGATGGGTGATGCTGGCAGCCAATATCGCGTGGACCGTTGCGTACGACACCGAATACGCCATGGTCGATCGCGACGACGACCTGCGCATCGGCATCCGTACCGCCGCGATCCTGTTCGGTCGTTTCGACGTCGTCGCCGTCATGGCATGCCACGCGGTGTTCATCGTGCTCATGGCCGTTGTCGGTTGGATGGCGCGGCTCGACGCGGCATACTTTGTCGGGCTGGGCGTTGCCGCGGTGCTGTGCGCCTGGCAGTTGCGCCTGATCCGCGACCGTAGCCGGGCCGGCTGCTTTCGTGCGTTTCTCCACAACAACTGGGTCGGTGCCGCCGTGTTCGCCGGCGTGCTCGCCGCCGCTCTTACCTGAAAAGACCTGCCCGCATGGATCTGCAACTCGTCGACAAGATCGTGATCATCACCGGCGGCAGCCGCGGCATCGGCTTCGCGTGCGCCGCGGCGTTTCTCGCCGAGGGCGCGCGCGTCGCGCTGGTATCACGTAGCGAAGAGCATCTGCGCCACGCGGCTGCCCGGCTGCATTCGGCCGGCGACTACCCGCCGCTGACCATCGTGGCCGACCTCACCCGCGCCGAGGAGGCGGCACGCATGGCCGCTGAAGTCGCCGAGAAGTTCGGACCGGTCGACGTGCTGGTCAATTCGGCCGGCGCCGCGAAGCGCTACCTGCCTGATCAGCTGGTCGCCGCATCGTGGCATGCGGCAATGGACGCGAAATACTTCACCTACATCCACGCCATGGACGCGGTGCTGCCATCGATGGTCGGCCGCGCTGGTGCGGTGGTCAACATCATCGGCATGGGCGGCAAGGTGGCAACGCCGATCCATCTTCCGGGCGGTGCCGCCAACGCCGCGCTGATGCTCGCTACGGTGGGTCTGGCCAGTGTGTATGGTCCGAAGGGCGTGCGCATCAACGCCATCAACCCCGGCGCCACCATGACCGAGCGGGTCGAAGAGGCCCTCAGGCTCGAGGCTTCACAGCGCGGCACGAGCCCCGACGAAGTGCTGAAGCAGGGCCAGGCGCGGGTGCCGTTGGGCCGCTACGCCGACCCGGACGATGTGGCGCAGGTCACGTTGTTTCTCGCGTCAGCACGCGCGTCGTATGTGACCGGTGCGATCATCCCGATGGACGGCGGGATGAGCGCTGTCCTCTAACGGATCGAGGAACTTGTGCTGCATCGCTGAACGCCAGCGACAACACACTGAACGAAATCAGCGTTACTGGAAAGATGGGATGGTCGGCGCGCTTCCGAACCGAGTGCTTCACTGGCGGAACAACTGGCGGACCAGACTGATGACTGATCTCAGATCTAGTATCCACGCGGCCCCTGACGCGCGCTCTCGGACCCGATCACCACGATCCGACGCCAACTCAGCGTTGAGTTGATCGCCACGCTGGAGCGCTGCCCCTGTTGCGGGCCACACGACCAGAAACGACTGTTGTGACGCAGTAAGATTAGTGCCGATCGGTAATGGGTCGGTACGCTCCGTCGGTGCATAATTGGCGCAGCTGCTGCTGCAACTAGAAGCGAGTCGGCCGGAGACCGACCTGAATCGGAGGAGAGCCCGTGGTCAAGCCCGTTCCGATGCTGGCGAAGCTGAGTCGGCCGCGCCTGTACGACACCGTTCCGCGCGAGCGACTGTTCGCGTGCCTCGACGACAACCAACGCCTGCCGGTCACGCTGGTCGCTGCGCCGCCGGGCGCCGGCAAGACAACGCTCGTGGCGAGTTGGCTCGAGAGTCGCAAGCTCGGGGGCATCTGGTATCAGGTCGACGCCGGCGACGCCGACCCGGCCACGTTCTTCCATTTTCTCGGGCTGGCCGAACAGGCTCTGCCGGGTCGGCCCCGCGGACTACCGCCGCTGCCGCCACTGACACCGGAGTACATGGCAGACCTCGACGGATTCGCGCGGCGTTTCTTCCGGGCGCTTTACGCGCGCCTGAAGGCGCCGGCAGCGGTGGTGCTCGACAATTTTCAGGAGGCCGGCGACGAAGGGTTGTTTCACGGTGCGCTGCTGTGCGCGATCGACGAAGTGCCGCGCGGCGTACACCTGTTTCTGGTGAGCCGCCATCCTCCACCCGATCAATACGCGCGCCTCGCGGCGAACCGATCGATGGCGTTTGTCGACTGGGACGCGCTCAAGCTGACCGCCGCGGAGGCCGGCGCCATCGTCGCGGGCGGGGCCGCCCCGCTAGATGAGGCGGCGATGGCTTCACTGCATGCGCGCTCCGGCGGGTGGGCAGCAGGCTTGGTGCTACTGGCGGAACAATCCCGGCGTGGGCATGCGCCGCAGTCGGTCGGCGACCCGGACTCGCTCGCCCAGGTCTTCGCCTACTTCGCCGGGCAGCTTTTCGACCAAATTCCCACAGCGGACCGGCGGTTGCTGGTCGCGCTCAGCTTTCTTCCCAGCGCCAGCGAAGCGATGGCCCGGGAACTCACCGGTGGCGCCGAGGCGGTCAGCCTGCTCGAACGGCTGTATCGCCGACACCTGTTCACGGACCGGCGCCAAGGCACCGATCGGGTCTACACATTCCACGCCCTGTTTCGCGCGTTTCTTCAGCACCGTGCCGAAACCGAATTGAGCGACGCGGAACGGGACGACTTGAGCCGACGCGCCGGCCGTCTGCTCGAGGGTACAGGGCAACCCGAAGCCGCGATGCCCTTGTACGTCAGCATCGGCGACTTCGATGCTGCCGAAGCGCTGCTGCAACGCAATGCTGCAGGCCTGATCGGCCAGGGCCGCTGGAAAGTGGTCGTGGACTGGGCCGACGCTTTGCCCGAAGTTCGCGTCACCGAGAATCCCTGGGTGCTTTACTGGTGTGGCACGGCCCGGATCGGGGTCGATCCGGTATCGGCGCGTACCGTGCTGGAACGCGCGCACGCGATCGCCCGCCAGCGCGGCGATGCACTCTGTCAGGTGCTGTGCGCGGCGGGCATGGTGGACGCGTACTTTCTCGAATACATCGAGTTCACGCCAATCAGCTCGTGGATTCCCGAGCTAGAACGCATGTTCGAGCCCGGATTTCGTTTCCCTGACGCCGAGAGCGAGTTGCGGGCATTGGGCGCGATGCTGATTGCTGCAACTTATCGCGCGCCGGATCACCCTCGCATCGACCACTGCGCCGAGCGCGTGTACGCGCTGTTGACCACCAGTATCGACACGAACCTCCGAGTAAGCGCGGGGACATTCCTCACGCTTTACGGCACCTTCACCGGACACGTCGAACTGAGCCGCAGCGTCACGAAGATCGTGACGCCGCTGCTGACCGATCCCGGCGTGCACGTCTTCCGCCGCATCTTTGCATGGGCCGTGATCTGTTGGTATGCGTGCAACGCCAGCGACCGACAACTCGGCGATCGTGCCGTGGCGGCGAACCTCGCCATCGCCCACGACGAAGGGATGCACCTTGCGGAGCGTTTCGCCGTCGTTCTCGGCTACTTCCTCTACATGGACCGCCGCGACATCGACGCCGGTCGCCGTGCAATCAACCGGTTTGCAGAGATCATGATCCCGTCGCACCCCTACGAGGCCGCATCCCTGGTCAATATGCGTTCGTGGCACGGGGTGCTGACCGGAGATTGTCGGCAGTCGCTGCGAAATGCGCCCGACGCGGTACGGCATTTCAACGTGGCAGGCTCCATCCCGCACATCATGATGGCTTTGAACGGCCGCATCTGGGGCTTGACCGAAGACGGCAACGAGGCGGAAGCGCGCTGCGCCATTGCCGAGCACCGCCGCTGGTCGATGCGCCGGAACATGGAGTGGGCGCGCTGGGCGCCGGATGCAGCGGAGGCCTTGTTCGCGCTTCGCAGCGGCGACGAACCGACGTTATGTGATCGCCTGCGCCGCATATTCGCGCACGATCGCGATCGCTTCGACCAGTACGGCCATCAACTCGCCTGGGCCCGGACCTGGAGCATCGCACTCGCCGCCGCGGCGCTCGAACGCGACGTGGCAGCGGCTCATGTGCGAGCGTACATCCGAACGTTCGGTCTGGAACCGCCTGCGGAAGCGTGCGATGGCTGGCCCTGGCCGGTCCGCATTGCGACGCTCGGCAGCTTCCGACTGGAGGTCGAGGGCGAAGCGGTAGCCTTCGCGCCCAAGGCCCCGCGCAAGGTGCTGGCGCTCCTGAAGGCGATCATTGCGTTCGGTGGCCGAGACGTGAAGGACTATTTGCTGATCGACGCCCTGTGGGCCGACCAGGAAGGCGACGTGGCCCACGATGCGTTCCGCGTGGCCCTGCACCGCCTGCGCAGGTTGCTGGGCCGCGTCGACGCCATCGTCGTCGACGACGGCAGGATCGGCCTCAATCCTGCGGTCTGCTGGGTGGACGCGCTCGCATTCGAAGATGCGATCCAGCACGAAACGACCGCAGGCCGTGCGCACGCCCGCTATCGCGGCCCGTTCCTGCCCGACGAAATCGCCGAACCCTGGACCGCCCCCATGCGGGAACGATTGCGCCGACGCTTCCTCCACGCAACCGAGGAGATCGGCTCGCGCCTCGAGTCGGCCGGTGAGAACGCAACGGCACGCGCTCTGTATGAACGCGCGCGGGAGGTCGAGCCCGCCGCAACGGTAACAGGTCGGTAACGCCGCCTTCGCTAGTGTGCTCGGACGATGGGCATACACCCATCGGACCGGATCACAACCATTCAAGAGGAGGAATCACCGTGGGAATCCGCCATCGTACGTTGCTGCACGCATTTGCTCTGTTGGCACTGGCCCTGTCGTTCGCGTCCGTCGCATTCGCACAAGGCTTTGACCGGCGCGACGTGAGCATCACCAGCCAGGGACTCGGGCTCGCCGCCTGGTACTACGTGCCCAAAGGCCTGAAAGCTGAAGAGAAACGACCAGTCATCGTGATGGCACACGGCTTCAGCGCGGTGAAGGAGATGTACCTCGACAACTTCGCCTCCAAGTTCGCAGCGGCCGGCTTCGTGGTGGTGGTCTTCGACTACCGCTTTTTCGGCGGCAGTGCCGGCGAACCGCGCGGCCAACTGCTCTGGCCGGAGCAGATCATGGACTATCGCAACGCCATCACCTGGGCATCATTGCAGTCCGAGGTGGACCCGCAGCGCATCGGCGTGTGGGGAACCTCTTACAGCGGCGGTCATGTCATGTATCTGGCCGCCTACGACAAACGCATCAAAGCAGTGGTCGCGCAGGTGCCGGTGACGGACATCTGGGCAACCTACATGGGCAAATGGCCGGCTGACCAGCAGGCCGGCTTCCTCGGGTGGCTCGCCAAGAACCGCGCCGACCGCGTGGCAAACGGCACCATCAACGAGATTCCCGTGGCCGCGCCGGAAGGCAAGCCCTCGGTCTGGCCGCTGCAGGAATGGTACGAGTCGTTCATGGACTTGAGCCGCAACGCGCCGAGCTGGCGCAATGCCATCCTGATCGAATCCCTCGAGACCCACATGACGTACGAGCCGATTGCGCCCATCGCGCGCATCTCGCCGACCCCGCTGCTGATGGTGATTGCGAGCGAAGACGTGATCACGCCCACGGCCGAGGAGAAGCAGGCCTTTGAGCGCGCGGGCGAGCCTAAGAAGCTCGTGGTGGTGCCGGGTCGGCATTTCGACGCCTACCGCGGGCCGAAGCATGAAGCCTTCGTGCAGCCCCAGCTCGCCTGGTTCAAGCAGTGGCTGATGAAGTAGCTCATCCGGTAGGCTCGGGCGATGCCGGCCGCTCGGGCCGGCATCCCGGAACCACGGCTACCGAGCGCAGGGCAGCACTTTTAGGCCCGAGGGTACTTCGTGTCGACCGTAGGTCGACACGACATGTAGCGTCGGCGCAGCGGCTTGAGCACGGCGATCGCCAGGAATGCCGTCGTGAAATTGGCCGCTATCGCGAGCCCGAACACCGATCCCCAGGTGCCGGTCGACTGGTAGAGCAGCGCCGCGAGCGGGCCACCGAGGATCGCCCCCAGCCCCGCTCCCGCATACAGGAACCCGTAATTGGTCGAGGCGTGTTTGGCACCGAAGGTGTCGGTGAGGGTGGACGGAAACAGCGAGAAGATCTCGCCCCAACCGAAGAACACCACCCCCGACAGCAGCACGAACAGCACCGCGTTGTCGTGGTACAGGTACCACACGGTCATGGCCACGCCTTCGATTGCAAACGCGATCAGCATGGTGTTTTCGCGGCCGATGTGATCGGATATCCAGCCAAAGAACGGCCGCGTCAAACCGTTGGTCAGGCGGTCTAGCGTCAGGGCGAGCGGCAGGGCCGCCATACCGAACACGGTTGCCTCGGTGATGCCGAAGTCTTTGGCGAAGGCGCCCATCTGCGACACCACCATCAGGCCCGACGTCGCCATCATGGTCATCATCGCGAACATGAGCCAGAAGATGGGCTCGGTCAGCATCTTCGATGGCGGGGCATCGGCACGCCCGGGCACCGTGGCGGCGATGCCCTCGTCGACCTTGAACCCCGGTGGCGGCGGGCGCAGCAACCAGGCGCAGACCAGGCCGACGACACCGAACACGATGCCGAAGGTGGTCAGGGTTCGCTCCAGGCCGACCGCCGCGAGGCTGTTGGCGACCGGAAAGGTGGTGAGCAATGCGCCCATGCCATAGCCGGCCGCGGCGATGCCGGTGGCGACCCCGCGACGATCCGGAAACCACTTCACCATGAGTCCGATCACGCCGATGTAGACGATGCCGGTGCCCAGCCCGGCAAGCAGGCCATAGGTCAGGTAGAGCGACCAGAGCGTTTGCGCCTGGGCGCCGGTTATCCAGCTCGAACCGACCAGCAAAGCCCCGATCGTGAGCAGTCGCTTGGCACCGAACCGCTCGACCAGGAAGCCGGTGAGCGGCGCCAGGAAGCACTGCAGGCCGACGACGATCGAGAACACCACCTGCACTTCGGCAAGCGTTACCCCGAGCCTGGCCATAAAGGGCTTGGTGAGCAGCGCCCAGACATATTGCGGGCTGGAGATGGAGATCATCATCACCATGCCGATGGCGAGTTGCACCCAGCGGTTGGGGATGCGTTCCGCGATCATCGGCGGCGACAGGGTTCTGGCGGATGGCATGTGGCGCGTCCCGGTCAGGTCTGGGGAAACGTGGGTTCGTCCAGGTGCGGCGGACGGGTCGCCGCTGCACCGACCGGATGGTCGACCGACGGCATCACGAACGGCTGCACCGACTCGAACGCGCGTGCCGCCCGCAGCACGCGAGCATCGTCGAATTTGGCGCCGATCATCTGCATCGCCACCGGTAACCCGCGATGGTCGAAGCCGCAGGGAACGGCCGCCGCCGGCTGCTGCGTCAGGTTGAATGGATAGGTGAAGGGAGACCATTCCCACCAGCGCCGCCGATCGCCGTCGGGCGGCACTTCATGGCCGGCGGCGAACGCCGTGATCGGCAGTTGCGGCGTGATCAGCAGATCGTACTCGCGGTGCAGGTCGTTCATGCGTCGACCGAAGGCCTCACGCGCCGTTTCGATCCGCCGGTACTCGAGCGCGGTCATGCGCATGCCGGGTTCGGCCACGCTCAGCAGCGGCGGATCGAGCAGGGCGCGCTGGGTCGGGCTCATCGGTTCCACGGCTAGCGCGAGCGCCACCGACCAGAGCGGTTGCATGATCTCGATCGGGTCCGGCAGGTCGAGATCGATTTCTTCGATGTTGGCCCCGAGCCCGGCCAGGACCCCGAGTGCGCGCTCGACCAGCGCCGCCACCTCCGGGTCGACGCGGGCATAGCCGAGCGTGCGGCTGTAGGCGATGCGCCAGCCGCGGATGCCGTCGTCGAGGTGCTGGCGGTAGTCGATGTGCTGCGCAGGCAGGCCGTACCAGTCACGTTGATCCGGCTGCGCGATGACCGACTGCATCAGTGCGGCATCCGCGACGTTGCGCGTGAGCGGCCCCTGGTGCCACAGGCTGAGCGAAGGGGAATGCGGGTGCACCGGCACCAGGCCCCAGGTGGGCTTGAAGCCGAACACGCCGCAGAAGGCGGCCGGAATGCGGATCGAGCCGCCGCCGTCGGTGGCGAGATGCAGCGGTCCCATGCCCAGGGCCGCGGCGACGGCTGCGCCCCCGCTGCTGCCACCAGGGGTGAGGCGGGGATCCCAGGGATTGCGGGTGATGCCGGTGAGCGGGCTGTCGGTGACGCCCTTCCAGCCGAACTCGGGTGTCGTGGTCTTGCCCAGCAGCACGGCGCCCTGCTCGCGCAGGCGGGCAACGGGGGGGCCGTCCACATCCCAGGGCTGATTCGGATCGATGGTCATCGAGCCGCGGCGCGTAGGCCACCCGCGCGCCAGCACCAGATCCTTTACCGAGGTCGGTACGCCGTCGACGGCGCCCGCGGGCTGGTTGCGTCGCCAGCGCTCTTCGGAAGCGCGTGCGCTCGCCATCGCGCTGAGCGGATCGGCCACGACGAAGGCGTTGTATACAGGGTTGAGCGCCTCGATGCGGTCGAGCACCGCGCGCGTCACCTCGACCGGCGACAAGCGCCGGGCGCGGTAGTGCGCCACCAGATCGGTCGCCGACAGGCGCGTGAGATCCGAGGTCAAGACAACGGTTCCGGAAAGGCCAGGGCCGCTGGCCGCGATCGCCAGGTGGCGCGGTGGCGATCGGTCAGCGGCCCTGCGCTGCTCACGCCTTGCGGCTCGCGAGCCCCTCTAGGATCGCCTGGGGGCTGATCGGCATGTGGCGCACGCGCACCCCGGTAGCGTTGAAGATCGCGTTGGCTACCGCCGGTGCCACGATGGTCGATGCCGGTTCACCCACGCCGCTCGGGTGATGATCCGACGAGATGATCTCGACATCGATCTGCGGGATCTGCGCCAGCCTGATCGGCGTGTAGTCGTTGAAGTTGCTCTGCTCGAACGAACCGTTCTTCAGGGTCAGCCGCTCGGCCATCACCTGGCTCGCCCCCCACAACGCCGATGCGCGAATCTGCGCATCGACGTTGCGCGGATTGATCACGACGCCCGGATCCATCGCGATGGTCAGCCGGTCGATGGTGTATTGACCGCTTGCAGGATCGACCGTCACCTGGGCGATGCCCGCGACCCACGTCGGGCTCTGACGCTCTTCCGCCGCCGTGACCGCGATGCCGATGCCGGTGTTGGGCCGCAACTTTTGGGTGCCGTACCCGGCTCTACCCGCCGCCAGCCGCAGGCAATTGGCAAGCCGGAAAGCGCCGCCGACCGTGGCCGACTCATAGGGCAGGTAGCCGTCTTCCTTGAGCCACGGCAGCGAGATCCACAGCCGGTCCATGTAGTAATCGGACTTGGTGCCAGGCGCGTAGCCGCTGTTGGGAATGCCGCGGTTGCCGCCCTTGCCGTTGAGCATGGCCAGCCTGAACTCGAGTGGATCGCGCCCGGCGGCATGGGCGACTTCGTCCATGAACGACTCGACCACGAAGATGTTGTACGAGTTGGAGACTGTGCGCAGCGCGCTCGCCTGCACCGCCCAGGTGGTGGTGTCGTGGTTGAAGGCACGCACGCGGTGGTTCTTCACTTCGTACCAGTGGTCGCTGCCCCCGATCGACCATTGGTCGATGTCCTGCTTCTTCGCATCCCAAGAATCCTGCTGCAGGAAATCGGAGCCGAACTTCTTGCCGACCGAGAACCGTGCGCCCATGAAACCGCAGGCGATGTCGTGGTTCATCCCGGCCAGCTCGCCGTTGCTGATGGCGGCCTTGAGCTTGTGGTAGGTGGGCGTGCGCGCGAAGCTGGTGGCGAAATTGGACTCGCGTGTCTGGATCAGCTTGACCGGACGTCCGGTTTCCTTGGCACACCAGGCCGCGGCGAGGATCTCGTCGAAGTCCTGCTTGCCGCCGAAGCCGCCGCCGACCAGGTACTGGTGCACGTAGATCTTGAGATCTTCGGGCTTCTTCTTCAGCGCCTTCGACAGGTAGGCCGAGAGTGTCATGCGCGCGAACGACGTGCTCTGCGTGCCCACATGCACGTGCCATTCGCCATTGATGAACTGAACCGTGGCGTTGAGCGGCTCCATGGTGGCGTGGCACACCATGTCGGTGGTGTATTCCATGTCGAGGACCTGGTCGGCCTTGCTCATGGCCTGGTCGACATCACCCTCTAGCACCCAGTTGGATCCCTCGACCTCGTTCGACACCAGTTGCGTGTACTGCTCGAGCATCTGGCTGGAACTGAGCGTGCCGTACGGACCCGCGTCCCACTTGACCTTGAGCACCTTCGACGCCTTGATCGCGGTGTGGAAGCGATCGGCCACGGCCACGACCCAGCCGGTGCACTTGCCCATCTGGTCGTCGATCTTCACCGCCTTGATGAAGCCGGGGATCTTCTTCGCCTCGCTGTCGTCGATCGACAGCACCTTGGAGGCGTAGCGCGAGCGCGGCACCACCAGGGTGCCGTAAGCCATGTTCGGCAGCACGACATCGATGCCGTACTTCGCCTGGCCGCTGACCTTGGCCGGGATGTCGAGCGATGCCACCGA
>JANXYG010000023.1 GCA_025350245.1 Betaproteobacteria bacterium | reverse complement strand
GACAGATCGAACTGGGCGAGCCGCTCGCGCCGCTTCTCGGTGTTGACGCGAGAGCCGAGCGCGCCAACATAAAAGCACGGCGATTTGAGCGCCTCGATCAGCGCGAGATCGTCGAGTTTCGGATCGTGGGTGACGGCGACCACCGCGCTGTGACTGTCGAGGTTGAGTTCGACCACCACGTCGTCGGGCATGCCACGATCGAGACGCGCACCGGGCACGTCCCAGGTGAGCGCGTATTCCTCGCGGGGATCGCAGACGATCACTTCGTAGTCGAGCGCCTGCGCCATCTGCGCCACGTACTTCGACAACTGGCCGGCGCCGATCACCAGCAGGCGCCAGCGCGGTCCATGCACGGTCACCAGGCGCTTGCCGTCGAAATCGAGCACATCCGCACGCGACGCCGATGCCAGTGTGGCGACGCCGGTTTGCATGTCGAGGGTGCGCGCCACGAGTTCGTGGCGGTCGATGCCGGCCAGCACGCCCTGGACCGATGCCACATCCGCTACCGGTTCGAGCACCAGTTGCAAGCGGCCCCCGCAGGGCAGGCCGAAGCGCTGTGCGTCTTCTTTGCTGATGCCGTAGAGCGTGGTCTCGGGCTTGTCGACGGCAAGCGACTTCGAGCGCACCTTGTCGATGAGGTCGTCTTCCACGCAGCCCCCCGAGACCGATCCGGCCACCAGGCCGTCGCCACGCACGGCGAGCATCGCGCCCGGCGGGCGGGGCGAGGAGCCCCAGGTTTCGGTGACGGTGGCGAGCACCACGCGATGTCCGTCTGCGAGCCAGGCGGCGGCACTCTTGAGAACCTGAAGGTCGACACTGTCCATGCTGTGTTCCGGTGGAGTCGTTGGCGGGCGCGGCTCGCTGCCGCCACCGGGGGCGGGTTCGCTACCCTGCCCCCATGCCCCGAGGATGCCTCAAAAAGAATCCGGCCTCAACGATCTCCCCCGGAAGGAGGAGACGGTTGAGGCCGGAAGGGCGAAGCGGCAACCGTGAGGTTGCCGCCAGCCGGACTGCTTAGGCCTTGATCGAACCCTTGATGTTCTCGGGCGTGAACGGCATCTTGCGCAGGCGAATGCCGGTAGCCGCGAAGATCGCGTTACCGATGGCTGCCTGAACCACAGCCGTTGCCGGCTCGCCCAGACCGCCAGGCGTGTTGTTGTTTTCGGCGAACGTGATGTCGATGACCTTCGGCGCTTCGTTCATGCGGACCACACGGTACATGTCGAAGTTGGTCTGCTCGACGCCACCGTTCTTGACGGTGATCTCACCATACATGCAAGCCGACTGGCCGAAGATGATGGAGCTTTCGACCTGCGCCTTGGCCTGATCCGGGTGAATCAACTGACCCGCATCGATGACGAAGGTGACCTTGTCGATGACCACGTCGTAGTTCTTGGTGACGGAGACTTCAGCCACGCACGCGAGACACGTGTTGTAGCCTTCCATCGACGCAACACCACGGCCGCGGCCTTCGGGCAACTTGCCGCCCCAGCCTGACTTGGTACGCACGCCTTCGAGAACCGCCTTCAGACGGGCACCCACCGGAATACCGGCAGACAGACCCGACCACTTGTGCTTCTCGCCCTCGAACTCGAGGTTGTCGATGCGGAACTGGATCGGATCCTTGCCCTGCGCAATGGCGACTTCGTCGATGAAGCCTTCGACCACGTAGGCGTTCAGATTGTGCGACACGCCACGCCAGTATCCCGGCGTGATGCCCGTGTCGTGCATCTGGTACGTCAGCTTGGTGTTCTTGACCGCATACGGGAAGTTGTCGATCGCCTCGACCGCGAACGGATCGATGCCATCCTTCACGATGCTGGGAAACAGGCGCGCCGAAATCGACGGGCTGGTGCCATGGTAGCGGTAGGCGACCAGCTTGCCGTCACCGTCGACACCCATCTGCACCTTGTAGTAGCCACCCGGACGATAGGAGTCATGGGTCATGTCGTCTTCACGGCTCCACAACATCTTCACCGGTGCGCCCACAGCCTTTGAAATCTCGGCGGCGTCGATCGCGTAGTCGACTTCCACGCGACGGCCGAAGCCACCGCCCAGGAAGGTGGTGACCACGGTGATCTGTTCCGGCTTGAGACCGGTAGCGCCCGCAACGACGAACGGCACCAGTTGCTGGAACTGGGTCGGGGTAATGATGGTTGCGCCGTCGGCACGCACGTCGGCCACCGTGTTCATCGGCTCCATCGGCGAGTGCGACAGGTGCGGCAGTTCGTACGTGGCTTCGTACACCTTGGCGGCGGACTTGAGCGCGCCATCGGCATCACCGGCTTCGCGGAACACGGCACCGGCCTTGCCGGAGGCTTCTTTCAGACCGCCCCAGACCTTGCCCATGTCGTTGTTCGCGTTCGGGCCTTCATCCCAGGTGATGAGAAGAAGATCCTTGGCCTTCTTGGCCTGCCAGTACGAATCGGCCACCACGGCAACGCCGCGGCTGTATTGCACCACGGCCTTCACGCCGGGCATCGACTTCGCGCGGGTGTCGTCGTAGCTGGCAACCTTGCCACCAATCATGGGTGGCATGGCGACCGCGGCGTACAGCATGCCGGGAACCTTGACGTCGATACCGAAGGTGGCCGTTGCGGCAACCTTGGCGGGCGTGTCGAGGCGCTTCTGGGCCTTGTTGCCGATGACCTTGAACTCCTTGGCCGGCTTGAGGGGTACTTCCTTCGGCACTTCCATGGTGGCAGCGGCTTCGGCAAGCTGGCCGTAGGTGGCCTTCTTGCCGCCAGGACCCATCACCATCGCGCCGGCGGCCTTGCACTGGGCGACATCGACGCCCCATTCCTTGGCGGCGGCGGCGATCAGCATCATGCGGGCCGAAGCGCCAGCCTTGCGCAGCTTCTCCCAGGCGTCACGAACCGAGGTGGAACCACCGGTGAGTTGACCACCCAGCAGGGCATTGATGTAGACCTCGGCCGGCGGAGCGAACTCGACCTTGACCTTGTTCACATCGACTTCGAGCTCTTCGGCAACGAGCATCGGCATCGAGGTGTAGACGTCCTGGCCCATTTCGGACCGGGCGCACATGATGGTGATGGTGTTGTCGGTGCCGATCTTGACCCAGGCGTTGGGCGAACTGGTCTTGGCCTGGGCTTCGGCAACGCGGGAGCCCAGCGGCAGGTACATGCCGAGGGAGAGGCCGCCACCGACGGCGGCGGATGCCTTCAGAAAATCACGACGAGCAGGAACTTTGATGTTTTCCATGGTTTCTAGCCTCCGTTACGCCATCTTTGCGGCATCTTTGATCGCCGCACGGATGCGGGGATACGTGCCACAACGGCAGATGTTTCCGGACATCCACGCGTCGATATCGGCGTCGGACGGCTTCTTGTTCTGCGCGAGCAGCGCAGAGGCTTGCATCATCTGGCCAGGCTGGCAGTAACCGCACTGCGGCACATCAAGGGCAATCCATGCCTTCTTGATGGGGCTGGTGGCAGCCAGACCTTCGATGGTGGTGACCTTCTGGCCGGACACGGAACCGATCGGGATCTGACAGGACCGAACAGCGTTGCCATTGAGGTGCACGGTACAGGCGCCGCACAGCGCCTTGCCACAACCGAACTTGGTGCCGGTCATGCCCAGGCTGTCACGCAGGACCCAAAGCAGCGGCGTGTCGGGGGCGACGTCGGCGCTGGCCTGTTTCCCATTCAAGTTGAACGAAATCATCATTTGCAAACTCCCTCTTTCAGTCAGGTTCGAGGTTGATCAACCACACGGTCCTATAACTTCAAGACCGTCGGAAAGTACACCAATCGATAGGGGGTTTCAACAGTTTCCCGGCACGGCGAACGCGTTGAAATCCTTTATGTTTTTCGCTACACAACGAGTGCTCGGCCAAGCCGGTGAGCCGATGGCAGATTTCTTTTCGCAACTTTGTTGTCAATCAGCGACTTGGCCGGATGGTGCGGTGCGTCATCGGCAATTTCAGGAGAGATCGCTGAACAACTGCCGCGCATCGTGTTGTCCAACGTGGCCGGCGATACTTGCCGAACGGAGAAATGATCCGAAGCGAAGGGGCAGCGCCCACAGGGCCCCCCGAGGGATGCGCCGCCCCCTCGGGGCAGGCGTAACGCGGCAATGCCTATGGACCGAACCCCTGAAGCGAAGGGGCCCCGCCCACAGGGTCCCCCGAGGACGGGGCTTCCCCCTCGAGGGGGAAGCCGTAGCGCAGCGAAGGCTGGGGGTGGGCCTCAACTCACCTCATCGATGCTGGTGTTTTCGCAGTTCCAGCTTGGCGATCTGGCTGCGATGCACCTCGTCGGGACCATCGGCCAGCCGCAGCGAACGGTTCCAGGCGTACATCCAGGCCAGCGGAAACACGTCGGAGACGCCGCCACCGCCGTGCGCCTGGATCGCCCAGTCGATGATCTTCTGGGCCGCGTTCGGCGCCAGCACCTTGATCATGGCGATCTCGGCCCGTGCCGCCTTGTTGCCCACGGTGTCCATCATGAACGCCGCCTTGAGGGTGAGCAGCCGCGCCTGCTCGATCAGGATGCGGGATTCGGCCAGCCGCTCATGCCAGACGCTCTGCTCGGCCACCGGCTTGCCGAACGCCACCCGCGACAGCAGCCGCCGGCTCATCAGCTCGAGCGCGCGCTCGGCCTGGCCGATGATGCGCATGCAGTGGTGGATGCGGCCCGGCCCGAGGCGGCCCTGGGCGATCTCGAAACCGCGGCCTTCACCGAGCAGCATGTTGGTAACCGGCACCCGGACGTTGTCGAGGTTCACTTCCATGTGACCGTGCGGCGCGTCGTCGTAGCCGAACACCGACAACGCCCGCTCGACCACCACGCCGGGGGCATCGGCGGGCACCAGGATCATCGACTGCTGCTGGTGCCGGTCGGCGTTGTCGGGATCGGTCTTGCCCATGAGGATATACAGCCGGCAGCGCGGGTCGCCGGCACCGGAAGACCACCACTTGCGGCCGTTGACCACGTAATGATCGCCGTCGCGCCGGATGCTGCACTGGATGTTGGTGGCGTCGGACGATGCGACTTCCGGCTCGGTCATGAGGAAGGCGGACCGCATCTCCCCGGCCAGCAGCGGTTCGAGCCATTGCTGCTGCTGCGCCGCGCTGCCGTAGCGCAGCAGCACTTCCATGTTGCCGGTGTCGGGGGCCGAGCAGTTGAACAACTCCGGCGCCCAGCTGACACGCCCCATGATCTCGCACAGCGGCGCATATTCGAGATTGGTGAGTTCGCCGCCGTGGTCGCGCGGACGCCAGAGGTTCCACAGGCCGGCCTTGTGGGCCTCGACCTTCAGTTCCTCCACCACCCGGGTCGGAATCCACGCGTTGCCGTTGCGGCGGTTGGCCTCGATCTCCGCCGGAAAGCGCTGCTCGTTCGGGTAGACGTGCTCGTCCATGAAGGTGCCGACGCGCGCCTGCAGGTCCCTGACCTTGGGGGTGAAGTTGAAATCCATGCGATGGCTCCCTGGCTGGTTTTCGTGTGACGCTACTGCAGTGGCGAGAAGGCGGTGGGCGTGAGGCGGAGTATGCCACCCGCCCCGGTTGAGTCACAGGCGCCCGACGCGCGCCCTACGCCGGCTCGGCCGGGTCGTGACCCTCGAAGCGGGCGATGGCCTCGCGCAGGAACACCGGCACCGATTGTGCGCTGCGGGTCGAGGGGTCGGCATTGACGTAGATCACTTCCCCCTCGACCAGCAGCGTCGCGCCGCGACGCACCTCGAGATCGAAGCGGATGCTGGAGCGGCCGATGCGCGGCACGCGCACGCAGATGTCGATCTCGTCGTCGTACTCCGCCGACGCGTGATACTCCACCACGGCTTTCTTCACGTACAGGTCGCTGCCGTGCGCAGCCAGGCCGTCCGGATAAGGGCAACCGATGGCGCGCCAGTATTCGGTGATGCCCAGATCGAAGTACGTGAGGTAATGCCCGTTGAAGACGATGCCCTGCCGATCGACCTCGGCCCAGCGCACCCGAACGCGGTAGGTCAGGTGAAATTGCGGTACCGCCATATTCACGGCGAACACCAAGTTCTCTCCCCGAACGCAAAGATATCCATGGCCACCACGCCGAAGGTGACGCTGGAGTGGATGCGACGTGCGGGCACGCCGGGCCCGCCCATGCCGCACGCCACCAGCAACGGCAGGAAATGCTCCGCCGTCGGATGGCTGCGCCCGGCATCGGGTCCACGTTCGAGGTAGTGCACCAGATCGTCGGTGCGCCCGCCCTCGATCACGGCGCTAAGCCAGTCGGTGAAGGTGGTGACATAGGCGGCTGTCGGTGCCTGGTCGTTGAATCCGCGCACATCGCGCAGGTTGTGCGTGGCACTGCCCGATCCGATGAGCAGCACCCCTTCGCTTCGCAACGGCGCCAGCGCCGCGCCCAGTTTCAGGTGGTGGTCGGCGCCGCGTTCGGTCTGGATCGACACCTGCAGCACCGGAATGCCGGCGTCGGGATACATCAGGGCGAGCGGCACCCATGCGCCGTGATCCAGGCCCCGTACCGGATCGACGTGCGCATCCGGAAACGCCGTGGCGAGCAGCTCATGTACGTGTTCGCCCAATGCCGGATCGCCCGGCGCCGGGTAGAGCATCTGGTGCAGTTCGGGCGGAAACCCGGAGAAGTCGTGGATGGTCGGCGGCATGGCCGACGTGGTGACCAGCGGCGCATCGGTTTCCCAGTGCGCCGAGGCGATCACGATGGCCGCGGGCCTGCCCAGTTGCGTGCCGAGGCCGCGCAGGAAGCGGTGCGCAGGGCCGTCCTGGATCGCGAGCAGCGGCGCCCCATGAGAAATGAAAAGCGATGGGAATTCACTCATAGCGGCGGCTGAGCCATTCGGCGACGAGGCAGGGCTTGGCGGCGCCTTCGCGTTCGACCGTGACGTCCCAGGTGAGCTGGACGCCGCCCTCGATCGGGTCGACACCCGCGAGCTTGAGCCGGGCCCGGATCCTGGCCCCGACCGGTACCGGGTCGGTGAAGCGCACCCGGTTGCTACCGTAGTTGACGCCCATGCGCGACGGCCCGAAGTCGATCGACTCGTTGATGAACTTGGACAGCAGCGACAAGGTCAGGAAGCCATGCGCGATCGGGGCACCGAAGGGCGACTCGCGGCGGGCACGCTCCGGGTCGACGTGGATCCACTGGTGATCGTCGGTGGCCTGAGCGAATCGATCGACCCGCTCCTGGGTGATTTCGAGCCAGTCGCTCACGACGACCTCGGTGCCCTTCAGGGCAAGCAGCTCATCGAGCGATCCAAACGTCACTTTTGGCATGGGTGTTCCGGACAGGGCTGTCGAAAAGCGCGATTATACGAAGTGACCCGTTGCCCCGACCTGGCGACGACTTCACCACCGGGAGCACAGATGCAGATCGGCATGATCGGACTCGGGCGCATGGGCGCCAACATGACGCGGCGCCTGGCACGAGCCGGCGTCGGTGTGACCGCGTTCGACGCCGCGGAAACCGCGCGGGCAGCCGTGGCCGTGGAACCCGGCGTCGACCCGGTGGGTGACCTCGACGCGCTCGTGGCCGCACTACCCTCGCCGCGTGTCGTGTGGGTGATGCTGCCGGCGGGCGACATCACCGAAGCCACGATCACGACCGTCGCCGGAAAACTCGCCGCCGGCGACGCGATCGTCGATGGCGGCAACGCCAACTACCGCGACTCGAAGCGTCGCGCCGCCCTGCTGGCCGAACGCGGCATCCATTTCGTCGATGCCGGCGTGTCCGGCGGCATCTGGGGTCTCGACAACGGCTACTCGATCATGTTCGGCGGCACGCCGGCAGCGGCCGCGCTGGTCGAGCCGTTCATCCGCGCGCTGGCACCCGCGCCCGATATCGGCTGGCTGCACAGCGGCCCGGCCGGCAGCGGCCACTTCGTGAAGATGATCCACAACGGCATCGAATACGGAATGATGCAGGCGTTCGCCGAGGGCTTTGCGGTGCTGCGCGCCAAGACCGAATTCGACCTCGACCTCGCCGCCATCGCCGAACTGTGGCGGCACGGCAGCGTGGTGCGGTCGTGGCTGCTCGACCTCACCGCCGATTTTCTCGCCGAAGACGACACGCTCGACCAGGTGTCGCCGGTGGTAGCGGATTCGGGCGAAGGCCGCTGGACCGCCCTCGAAGCCATCGAGCTCGGCGTGCCCGCGCCGGTCATGAGCCTGGCGCTGATGGCGCGTTTCTCCAGTCAGGGCAACAACGACTACGCCTCCAAGCTGCTGGCGATGATGCGCGCCGGCTTCGGTGGCCACGCCGTGCAAAAAAAGCCGTAGAGCAGTACCGCCATGACCATCGTCGTGCTGATGGGAGTGACAGGGTCCGGCAAGACCACGGTGGGGCAGATGCTGGCGCAGCGCTTCGGGTGGAGCTTTCTCGACGCCGATGATTTTCATCCCGAAGCGAACATCGCCAAGATGCGCGCCGGCGTCGCGCTCGGTGACGCCGACCGCTGGCCCTGGCTCGACGCGCTCAATGCCCGGTTGCGGCAGTGCCGGGCCGCAGGCGCGAACGCCGTACTTGCCTGCTCGGCGCTGAAGCGCGTCTACCGTGAGCGCATCGCCGCCGGTCTGCCCGATACTCATTGGGTGCATCTCGCCGGCAGCTTCGAACAGATCGGCACCCGACTGCAGCAGCGCCAGGGCCACTACATGTCGCCATCGCTGCTCCGGTCGCAATTCGACACGCTCGAAGCCCCAGACGACGCGCTGGCGCTCGACATCGCCGCCACCCCCGAGGCTCTTGCCGACGCCATCGCCGTCGGCTTCGGGCTGACCCCGACCGCCCCGCCGAGCGCCGCTTGAGCCTGCGCGAACGCCGCATCGCCCACCTCGACATGGATGCCTTCTATGCGTCGGTCGAGCTGCTGCGGCGCCCGGCGCTGCGCGGCCTGCCGGTGGCGATCGGCGGTCGCGGCGAGCCGAACAGCCGCGGTGTGGTCACCACCGCCACCTACGAGGCGCGCGCCTTCGGCATCCGCGCCGGCATGGCGCTGCGCAAAGCGCTCGACCTGTGCCCGGCCTGCGTGTTTCTGCCAGTCGATTTCGACGAGTATCGCCGCTACTCGCAATTGTTCAAGGCGGCGCTCGCCAGCCAGGTGGACACGATCGAAGATCGCGGCATCGATGAGGTTTACATCGATCTCACCGAGGTGGAAGGCGATTCGCACGCGGTGGCACAGGCACTCAAGCAGGCAGTGGCGAGCGCGACCTGCACGCGCGCACCGACCGCGCCGAGCTGTCGCGCATTCTCGAAACGCTGGCGCAACAGGTGTCCGTCGATCTCATCGCGCGCGGCTACGTGGGCCGCACCATCGGCATCAAGATCCGCTTCGACGACTTCAGCATCGTCACGCGCGACTGCACCCTGCGTTCACCCACCAGTGCGGCGCCGGCGATCCTCGCGGCGGCGCGCGAGTGCCTGCGACGCGTCGGGTTTCGGCGGCGCCTGCGCCTGCTGGGCGTGCGCGTCGGGCATCTGAGCCGGCTCGGCGACATCGCGGCGAACGACGGCGCGACCTTGCCGCTCTTTTGACGCGGCTGTGGCCGAAGCGGCGATTCGGCATCAGAGTCGCAACACCCCGCGCCGACCAACGCCGTTGTATCGTTCGGGCGGGGTCGCGAAGCCAAGGACCCGTCCCGAACCTCGAGAGGAGAATCATCATGCACAGCTGCCCGAATCCGCTGCACTGCATTCTTCCCCCCTACATCCTCGATCGCATGGCGGAGTCGGACAATCCGGCCGCGCGCAAGCTCGCGGTCGAGGCGATCGCAAGATCGGCCACCTTGCGCGCCACCCGCACCGCGCTCGCACCTTTCGCCGCGCAGACGGCCATCGCTTCGGCGGGCGCCGTCAAGAACCGGCTCGTGTACGACAACAAGACCAATGGCGCAACGCGATTGCCGGGCAAGCTGGTTCGTGCCGAAGGCGGACCGCCCTCGAAGGACCCCGCGGTCAACGAGGCGTACAACCACGCCGGCAGCACCTACGACTTCTACAAGAAGATTCTCGGCCGCAACTCGCTCGACGACGGCGGCATGACTCTCGTGTCGAGCGTGCACGTCGGCCGCGGCTATAACAACGCCTTCTGGAATGGCGAGCAAATGGCCTACGGCGACGGTGACGGCCAAATCTTCATCCGCTTCACCAAGTCGCTCGACGTGGTCGGCCACGAATTGACGCACGGCGTGGTGAGCCACACCTGCAATCTCGATTACCAGGATGAACCCGGCGCGCTCAACGAGCACTTCGCCGATGTCTTCGGATCGCTGGTCAAGCAGTGGAAAAAGAAGCAGAAAGCCGACAAGGCCGACTGGCTGATCGGCCCGGACATCATGGGCCCGGGCACCAAGGCGAAAGCGCTGCGGACCTTCAAGGACGAGCCCGCCTATTCGAAGGACCCGCTGCTCGGCGACGATCCCCAGCCGAAGCATCTGTCGAAGAAATACCGCGGCAGCGCCGATTCCGGCGGTGTCCACATCAACTCGGGCATCCCGAATCACGCTTTTTACCTGGTGTCGCTGGCACTGGGCGGCAACGCGTGGGAAAAGGCCGGCCGCATCTGGTACGACACGATGCGGGCGCTGCATCAGACCAGCAACTTCAACGACATGGCCGCGATGACCGTGCAAAGCGCGGGCGCACGTTACGGCGCCGGCGGTACCGCGGAGAAAGCGGTGGCCAAGGCCTGGAAGGACGTCGGCTTCTAGCCCGCGCCGAGGCAGTCACGACAAATCATGAAGAAGCACAACGCATGACGGCCCGCAAGATCCGCTTTCGCCAAACTGGCGGCTTCGCGGGCCTCGTGCGCGGGTGCGATCTCGACCTCGATGCGCTGGCCCCGACGCAGCGCGCGGAGGTCGATCAGTTGATCGCAACGAGCGGACTGGCCAACACGCCCGCCGCGAAACCGCAATCCAAGGGCCGCGATCTCATGCAGTACGAAATCACGATCGAGTCCACCGCGGGAACCATCCGCGCCGATCTCACCGATCTCGATCTGGACGACAAGACCGAACCGCTGGTGGCGTTCCTCCAGAAACGCGCGGGGCCGATGCCGCTGGATTGACTAAACGGCGGGTCCGCTACCGCGGCTCGATTATCGGGAGCGACCGATCCGGTAAAACAACTCGTCGCGGGAGAGCGTGTCTCCGCGGTCGGCCTCGGCGAGGCCCGCCTCCAGTTCAGCCAGCTCTTCGGAAGAGAGGCGGACTGCAACCTCACGTTCTGGGTTTGGCGACCACGTCAAATGTCTGGAATCTCGAGATCCCTACAGACCTTGCGAGCCAAGTAGTCATTGATCTCTCGATGGCGCGGCACCGTAGAGGATTTTCGGGTAGTGCGGTTTACATACACCGAGTGACTACCTCCTTCTCGAAGAAGGGTACATCCATGACGTTCGAGATAACGCATCAGGTCAAGGCGCTTCATTCGTCCGCGAGAACAAGCGGCTCCCGAATCACCTCCTGCCCTTGCATCGACTCCTCGGAGAGCGCGCGATTGGCTTCCAATACCAATTCGACGGCCTCCGCCAGGTTCGAACGGGCTTCCTCGAGGGTAGAACCCTGAGTATTTGCGCCCGGCAACTCTTCGACGAACCCGATATATCCCTCCGGGGTCTTCCGAAAAACCGCAGTGAACTGCATTGAACACCTCCGGCTGCACAACAAATTGCTGGATATCGTCTTGAAACCCTTCGACAGTACTCTACGCGTCCGACACTTCCAAGGCGAACCGAGCTTGGGATGAGTTTGACTTCGCCTCGCTCGTACCTCCGTAGCCCCTGCGCTGAACGGCGACGACGAAGAGTCCTGTCAGCAGCGAGCCGAGGCGGCCGGGTACTGATTCGTCAAGCAGGATGCGCATCGAGCACGAAGGCCATCTTGGCGTCTTCGAGAACTTGAATCGCCAGCTCCCGACTGACGGAGGGAAAATCCTCCAGAAAGACTTCCAGCGAATCGCCTGCTTCCAGGTGCGGATCACCTTCTGCAAGATATCGCAAAAGGGGCCCGACTCACATTTGTCACGCCACAGAGCAAGCGCGGCGGGCAGGCAACGTATCGTCAGTTCCGCCATCCAGGAAACATGACCCTGGTACCTTTGATACCCGCGGGGCCGATGCCGCTGGATTGACTAAACGGCGGGTCCGCTACCGCGGCTCGATTATCGGGAGCGACCGATCCTGGAAAACAACTCGTCTCCGGAGATCGTGTCTCCGCGGTCCGCCTCGGCGATGCCCGCCTCCAGCTCGGCCAGCTCTTCGGGAGACAGGCGGACTGAAACCTCACGCTCTTTCGAAATCACGATGACAGCGGTTCCATCGACCAATGGTTCGTCATCCAGAACCACTTGCCCCGAAATCACAGTACCGGTGGCTACTCGCATGGCGCTCGCTTCTCCCTATTGATAGCGCCGAGATCTGAACGGCAACCCCACTCGACAAGATCCGGCTGCCCTGAATCGGAATGCCTCCAACCGCTCTTTCAGAATGTGTCCTGGGACATCCTCCAGCTTCGCCTTGGGGTAGATGGACAACATCCAGAATGGATTCGGCCAGGCCGCCTCGGTGATAGACTAGACAACTGACTAGTTGTCATGGGAGCTAAAAATGCAAGTTTGGCCCGTTCAAGACGCTAAGGCGAGGTTCAGTGAGTTTCTGGACGCCTGTATGACAGATGGCCCGCAGATGGTAACCAAGCGGGGATCGGAAGCCGCTGTACTTGTGCCTGTCGAGGTATGGAAGCGTCTCCAGGCGACAGCGCGCCCGAGCTTGAAAGAGTTGCTCCTTTCAGACAATGCCCGGATGGACATTCCGATTCCGCCGAGAGGCAGACTGCGCCGACGTCCGGCCGGTGAGAGTTGAAGATGTTCTTGCTGGACACGAACGTTGTCTCTGCGTTGAGGAGGACAAAGCCGCATGGGGCAGTACTGGCTTGGGTGCGTAGTGTGGACGATGCTGACCTGAACGTTTCGGCTGTGACCCTGGGCGAACTGCAGGCAGGCGTGGAGTTGACGCGCGAGCAAGACGAAGCAAAGGCGCAAGAGCTGCAAGACTGGGTGGACCTGGTGGCCGCTTCGTACAAGGTGCTGCCGATGGACGGGGCCGCGTTCAGGATGTGGGCAACGCTGATTCATCGGCAGTCCGACACCTTGAATGAAGACGCGATGATTGCCGCCATCGCCCGGATTCACAGACTGACAGTCGTCACGCGCAACGTTGGCGACTTCAGTACGTTTGGGGTTACGGTGTTGAACCCGTTCAAACACGCCTAGCGGTCCGAGTGCCTCGGCGCGAGATATGCGGCCAACGTGAAAGCGCAACGGATGCGAGCCACAGGCGAGCGGTCAGATGTGCGAAAGGTTTGGCTCGGACTGTGCCCTGGTGGCCTGCCGTTGGCGCTCCACTTGAGCGAGGAGCGTCACAGCCTCACCGACGGTCAACCGCTCGGATTGCCTACCGGCGGACGATTCTTGCGGTAGGAGTTCTTCAGCGCAATTTTGCCGTCTCGAAAGATGAACAGATCGCAGCCATGAACTTCGACACGCGTGCCGTCTGCCCGTGTTCCGGTGAAAGTCCATTCAGACACCCCCCTCTCGCCAACGACGAAATGGCGCGCACTACCCCAGTGAGCATCAGGGAACATCGCCCAGACTTCGGCGAAGCCAGCTCGAACAGCCTCACGGCCGACATATCGAGTGCCGCAAACATCCGGGCCGGCAGATGCTTCGAACACGCAATCGTCGGTCATGAATGACATAAGAGCATCGACATCGTGGCGATTCCAGGCATCGGCGAAATCTTGCAAGACCTCGCCGGTGACCTGCTCAATCATCTCCGGCATCACCAGAACCTCCGTTTCGAGTTCAGTTGCGGCTGTCGCTCAATAAAGCTCAACGTCGCCGTTCAACGGCGCGCAGCTTTTGGCGCGTCCGTTGCAACGGCTTGTTGGGCCACATGCGCGGACCAAGGCCTGATTTTCACCAGCTTGGGACCGATTACGCGCTCAGCGACGTCGGTGTCATAAGCCGCTTGCGCACGTAGCCAATAGCCGTTGGACAAACCGAAGAAGCGGCAAAGCCGCAAATCAGTATCAGCAGTAACTCCGCGCTTTCCCGCGACAATGTCTCCAATACGCTGGGCAGGAACGCTGATTTCTTTTGCCAGGCGATATTGGCTAATACCCATGGGTTTAAGAAATTCCTCCAGGAGGAGTTCACCAGGAGTGACAGGTTTGAGCTTTCCCATATTTGCCTCTCTTCAGTGGTAATCCACTATCTCTACATCTTCAGCGCCTGCTTCCGTCCAGCGAAAACAGACGCGCCACTGATCATTGATGCGAACGCTGTGTTGCCCGAGGCGGCTGCCCTTTAATGCTTCAAGGCGATTGCCCGGAGGCACCCGCAAGTCATCCAATTTACCCGCGATTTGTAGCCCTGTCTAAGTTTTCGCTGCGCCACTGCTGCGATGTTTACAAATCGCCGGACGCGCTCGCCCTTAGACAGCGCCTCAGTCTCGGGGCACGCGAACGATCTGATCATGCACTATAGTAATGCATCGAATGATTAACGTAAAGCGTGATTATGCGGTCTAACGTCCGAATTGTGCGGCGCCAATAGGCGTCCTCACAAATGAGCAGTTGGACGAAGCCGCTGCGCGGAGGAAACGGCCCCTTGGATACGAATCCACAATGTAGCCTCATCCCCTTCACCGAGGGGCCGTTCGATGACGAACCATGAGGTTACTGCAAGATGGAATCCTTGTCCGCAAACACGCTCGGCACCAACACGTTCGAACGCAACTACCAGGGGCATCTTCAGCACCTGAAGCTCAAGGGCCTGGCACCCAAGACCATCGACGCCTACGCGCGCGCCATCCGGCGCATCGGCAAGCGCTTCGATCAGCAGATCGACGCGTTGTCCGAGCAGCAGCTCACCGACTACTTCACGGAAGCTGCTGGCCTCGCACTCGTGGAGCGCGGTCAAGCTCGATCTGTACGGGCTGAAGTTCTTCTACGCCCACGTCCTGCGCAGGCCCTGGGTGGCGCCGGGTCTGATCAAGCCGCCGAAAGGCCAGCGCCTGCCCGGCATCGTCACCGTCGCGGAAGCCCAACGCATCTTCGCCGCCACCCGGGTGGGCAGCTACCGCGTGTTCTTCTTCACGCTCTACAGTCTGGGGCTGCGCCTGGGTGAGGGCTTGCGGCTTCAGGTGGGCGACATCGGTGCGGTGCGTAGGCGGGTGCATGTGCGCGACGCGAAGGGCAACCGGGATCGCTTCGTACCCCTGCCGCGGGCAACCCATGAACTGCTGCAGCGCTTCTGGCTGGTGCATCGTCATCCGGTGCTGCTGTTTCCGAACCGGCACGGCGGGGTGCACGGCGCGGCGCGTGCCACCACGTCCCCCCTGGATCGCGGCGGGGTGCAACGGACCTTGCGGCGCGTGGCAGATGATTCGCCTGGCATCGGTCATCGGCACCTTCGAGACAGCGTTCCGGGCGCAGTACCGGGAGCGCTTGCGGCCCGAACACACCCAGGCGCTGGCAGCGATGAAGCGCTGCCGCAACAGCGCCAGCCCGAAGATGCAGGCCAACTGCACCCGGTGCAGCCACCGCACGCTGGTACCCCATTCCTGTGGCCATCGCCACTGCCCACACTGCCAGCACCATGACAGCCAGCAGTGGATCGAACGCCAGCTCGCCCGCCAGGTGCCGGCCCAGTACTTCCTGCTGACCTTCACGTTGCCGGCACAGTTCAGGGCGCTGGCCGCGGCGCACCCGGGCAGCGTCTACGACCTGCTGCTGCGCTGTGCCTGGGAGACGGTACGCACCTTCAGCCAGAACGACCGGCAGTTGCAGGGCACCCCCGGGGCCATCGCGGTATTGCATACCAACACCCGGGCGCTGGACTACCACCCGCACGTGCACCTGGTCATGCCCGCCGCGGCAATAGACGCGAAGCGCCGGTGCTGGCGCACCAAGGGCGATGGCCCAAGCCAAGACCGGCTATCTGTTCAACCACAAAGCCCTGGCCAAGGTCTTCCGCGCCAAGATGCTCGCGGGCATCGACGCCGCCGGGCTGTCGCCGCCGCAGCGCTATCCGAGCCAGTGGGTGGCCGATTGCAAGCCGGTGGGCACTGGCAGGCCGGCGCTCCTCTATTTGGGCCGCTATCTGTACCGCGGCGTGATCCGCGAGAACGACATCCTCGCCTGCGACAACGGACAGGTTCGTTTCCGCTATCGGGATGCCAAGTCCGGCCGGTTCGAGCACCGCACCCTGCCCGGTGCGGACTTCCTGTGGCTGATCCTGCAGCACCTGCTGCCCAAGGGCTTCCGGCGTGCGCGCAACTTCGGCTTCCTGCACCCGAACTGCAAGCGTCTGATCGCGCTGCTGCATCTGTTGCTGCGCTTCGATCCCGGCGCTGCCACCGCGTGGGTCAAGCAACGCGCGCCCATCCTGTGTGCGTGTTGTGGCGCGGTGATGACGATCGTGCGAACGCGGATTCGGGCC
>JANXYG010000012.1 GCA_025350245.1 Betaproteobacteria bacterium | reverse complement strand
GAGGGGGAAGGCGAAGCGCAGCGCAGCCTGGGGGTGGGCGTCAGGCTGCGGCGGTGAGCGTGCCGGCGACCGGGTCGATCTCCAGCACCCGGGTGTGATGCGCGGCCAGTCCCGGCTCATGCGAGATGCTGACGATGGTGGCGCCGGGAAGGCGCTGGTTGATGAGGCGATACATCTGCTGTTCGCTTTCGGGGTCCAGGCTCGAGGTGGCTTCATCGAGAAACAGCCACTTCGGTTGCTGGAGCAGCGCCCGCGCGAACGCGATGCGCTGCTGTTCGCCACCCGACAGTTGTTGCGACCAATGGGCCGTGTCGTCGAGTCTGCCGGCGAGTTTGGGCAAGCCGACGTCATTGAGGGCGGCAACGATCTGATCGTCGGTGAATTGCCCTTTGCTCGACGGATACGACACGATCTCGCGCAGATTGCCCAGCGGAAAGTACGGCCGCTGTGGCAGGAACAACGGCGCAAAGTCGCGCGGTGTGCGGATGCTGCCCTTACCGAAGGGCCAGATACCCGCGAGCAATCGAAACAAGGTGCTCTTTCCGGAACCCGCACGGCCGCGCAACAGCACGCGTTCTCGCGGCGAGATCGTGAGTTGCGCGTCGCTCACCAGTACCCGGCCGTCGGGCAGCGTGATGTCGACACCGTCGGCCACGAGATTGTCGTTGGCGGCAGGTTCGATGACGACCCCCGAACGCGCGGCGGCCTGGGCCCGCGCCGCCTCGATGGCATTGTGGAACCCGGTGAGACGTTCGACCGTGGCCTTCCAGCGCGCAAACGTGGTGTAGGCGCCGATGAACCACGACAGCGACCCCTGCACCTGGCCGAAGGCATTGGAGATCTGCACCAGGCCGCCGAGCGGGATGGCGCCGGAGAAGTAGCGCGGCGCCCCGACGATGTACGGAAAGATGATCGCGATCTGGTTGTAGCCGTAGCTGTAGAAGTTGAGGATTTTCTGGCGCTTCATCAACGCCTGGAAGTTGTGCAGCAGGTCTCTGAAGCGGGCGCGGAAGCCGCTCAGTTCATCGGCCTCGCCGTGGTACAGCGCGACGCCTTCGGTGTTCTCGCGGAACCGCGCGAGATTGAAGCGGAAGTTGGCTTCGAATCGCTGCTGGTTGAAGTTGAGCGGGATCAGCGATCGCCCGAGCTTGTGCATGACCCAGGTTCCCACGAAGGCATAGGCGACGGCCACCCAGACCATGTACCCGTACAGCTCGTAGGCCTGCCCCTGCCAGTGGAAATCGAGCGCGCCGGAAAGCCCCCACAGAATGCCGACGAACGACACGAACGTCACCGAGGCATTCAGCACGCCCAACGACAAGCTGAGCGAGTCGTCGACGAACACGTTGATGTCGTCGGCGATGCGCTGGTCCGGGTTATCGGTCGGTGTGCCCACCAGTTGCATGCGGTAGTAGGCGCTGTCGGCGAGCCAGTCGACCAGATACTTGTCGGTCATCCAGCGCCGCCAGCGGATCTGCAGCATCTGGTTGAGATAGAAGGCGTAGACCGCGATCAGGATGTAGATGAGCGCGAGCCAGGTGAACTTCCACATCTGGCGGTAGAACTCGTCCTTCTTCTTGTCCTGCAACGCGTTGTAGAAGTCGTTGTACCAGGTGTTGAACTGCACGCTCATGTAGACCATCGCCAGGGTCAGGACGATGATCGCGGCCAGCAGCAACCTTGCGCGGACCTTCTCCTCGGAGATCCAGTACGGTTTCACCAGGGTCCAGAGATCGCGGGAGAACGTGTGTGTCTCGGCAGTCATGGGAAGTGTGTGGTGCGGTGGTGGAGCGGGCGTCGATCAGCCAGCGCGGATGCGCGCAAGCATCGCCGTGGTGGAGCGTTCGTGCCGGAAGGCGATCGAGACCACCGACCCGCCCCATGAACGCACCTCGGGCGCGCCGACGATGTCGTCCACCGCCCAGTCGCCCCCTTTGACGAGCACGTCGGGGCGGCAGGCGAGGATCAGTTCGATCGGCGTATCGGCCTCGAACCAGGTCACGAGGCTGCTGCTGTCGAGCGCGGCGATCACCGCCAGGCGGTCGGCCCGGACGTTGATCGGCCGATCTTCGCCTTTGCCCAGGCGCCGCACCGAGGCGTCCGAATTGAGTCCGACGACCAGACTTGCGCCGAGCGCCCTTGCTTCCGCCAGGTAGGTGACATGCCCGCGATGCAGGATGTCGAAGACGCCGTTGGTGAACACCAGCGGGCGTGGCAGCAGCAAGGCGCGTTGCGCGAGTTCGTCGGGCGCGCAGATGCGGTGCTCGAACAACGGCCGGGTCACGATCAATGCAGCCTCAGACCGGTTGGGTGTCGGTGCCCGGTACCGAACGGGAAATTTCGCGCCGGTAGCGGTTCAGATCCTGGATGGTGTCGATGGTGCGGCCGAACAGCAGCGACAGGTTCTTCAGGATCATCGACACCACTCTGCCTTCCCATTCCTTGCCGAACGCGATCTGATTGTCGAGCCAGTGCTCGAGCCAGTCGGGATCCGGCAACCGGGCCTGCACCGTGTCGTTCGGGAACATCTCGCGATTGACGTGCAGGTTGGTCGGATGCAGCGGCTTGCCACTGCGGCCCGAGCTGGCCATCAGCATGCCGATCTTGGCGAAGGCGCCGCGGGCCTCGTCGCCGAGGCGCTCGATGGCGCGCTTCATGTATTGCAGGTAGGCGCCGGCGTGGCGCGCCTCGTCGCGGGAGATGATCTCGTAGATGCGCTTGATCACGGGCTCGCTGTGCCACTGCGCCGCGCACCGGTACCAGTGGTTGAGCCGGATTTCGCCGCAGAAGTGCATCATCAGCGTCTCCAGCGGCGGCGCCGGATCGAAGCCGAAGCGCACCGCATGCAGTTCGGCTTCGGTCGGGGCGAGGTCGGGGCGGAAGCGGCGCAGATACTCGATCAGTACCAGCGAGTGTTTCTGTTCTTCGTAGAACCACACCGACATGAAGGCGGAGAAGTCGCTGTCGTCGAGGTTGTCGCGCAGGAACATCTCGGTAGCAGGCAACGCCGACCACTCGGTGATGGCGTTCATCTTGATGGTGGTCGCCTGCTCGTCGGACAGGCGGCTCGCGTCGAACTCGGCCCATGGCACGTCGTCGGCCATGTTCCAGCGCACGCCTTCGAGGGACTTGAAGATTTCAGGGTAAAGCATGGCGAATCACCTGGGACGGTTGCCGACAATACGAGCGCGGGGGCCTCGTTGGTTGCATGGATGGCGTCCGGTGGCGCATGGCCTGCGCTGCGGTTCGGGACGCGGGAGATCGCTACAGCGCATCGAGGTTGTCCAGAACCCTTGCCGCCCCGACACGGATGGCGGCGAGTTCGGCGACCGGAAGCCGTTCCAGATTGCGCGCCATGAGGCTGGTTCTGGGATTGGCCGCGAAGGTCTTCGCGTGTTGATCGATGAAATACCAGTATAGCAACGTGATCGGACACGCTCCGGGCCCGGTACGGGTGGCCGGATCGTAGCGGCACTGCTTGCAATAGTTGCTCATGCGCCGGATGTAGGCACCGGAGGCGACATACGGCTTGCTGGTGAAGCGCCCGCCATCGGCGAACAGCGCCATGCCGGCGGTGTTCGGCAGCTCCACCCACTCGACGGCGTCGATATACACCGCCAGATACCAGTCGCACACGGCTTGCGGTCGCAGGCCCGCCAGCAGGGCGAAGTTGCCGGTCACCATCAGGCGCTGGATGTGATGGGCGTACCCGTGCCGCAGCGTCTGGCCGATGGTCTCGCGCAGGCAGTTCAGGTGGGTGTCGCCGGTCCAGAACCACTTCGGCAGGGCGCGGGTGTGTCCGAAATGATTGTCCGCCGCCAGTTGCGGCATGTAATGCCAGTAGACGCCGCGGATGAACTCGCGCCAGCCCAGGATCTGCCGCACGAAGCCTTCGACGCTGGCGAGCGGCAGCGCCCGCGAACGATACGCCGCCAGTGCCGCGGCGATGACTTCGCGCGGATCGAGCAGCTTGAGATTGAGGCTGGACGACAGCAGCGCGTGCCAGAGAAACGCCTCACCGGCCCACATCGCGTCCTGGTGACGCCCGAAGGCCCCGAGCCGTTCGCCGACGAACGCCTCCAGGGCTCGCAGCGCATCGTCGCGGGTCACCGGCCAGCCGAACGACGCGAGCTCGCCGGGATGATCGGGAAAACGCTTCTCGACCAGCGCGATGACTTCCCGGGTGATCGCGTCGGGTTCGAAGTGCGGTGCGCGCGGGATGTCTACGGGCCCCTTGGCGCCGAAGCCGGCGCGGTTGTCGGCATCGAAGTTCCATTGTCCGCCGGCCGGTTCGCCCGCTTCCATCAGGATGCCCGTGGTGCGGCGCATGTGGCGATAGAAGAACTCCATCCGCAGCGACCGGCTGCTGCCCGCCCAGCGGCGAAAACCGTCCAGCGTGATCAGGAAATGCGGATCCGGCAGCACCTCCAGCGCCACCCCCGCGGCCGCGCAGCAGTCCTGCAGCAGGGCGAGCACACGCCACTCCCCCGGTTCACACACGTGCAAGGTGTCGGCGCCGCTCTCGCGCAATGCCAGCGCCAGGCGCTCCGCCATGCCGGCGGGCTGATCGGCATCGATGCGGATGTAGTCGAGACTGTGACCTACCGCCACCAGCGCAGCGGCGAAATGCCGCATCGCCGCCAGGAACAGCGCGATGCGCGCCTTGTGGCTCCATACCAGCGTGGCTTCGCCGGGAGCCTCGATCATCAGCACGCGGTCGACGCCCCGGTCCAGGCGGGCGAGGGCGGGATTGGAAAGCGTCAGCTGGTCGCCGAGAACAAGGGCAAGCCTATCGGCCACGCGCGGCGTCCTTGCGGCAGCGGTCGGAGCAATATCTGACCTCGTTCCAGTTCTTCGCCCAGGCTTTGCGCCAAGTCATCGGGCGATGGCATTGGACGCAGACCTTTTCCGGCAGCGGTTTGCGCACGTGTTCCGGATTGCCGTGACGGGAGAGGCTACTCTTCGCCGTGCGCGGCGCGCCAGTCGGCGACCAGGGTGCCGATCTGTTCGAGCGAACGCACCAGCACCACGCCGTCGATGGACTTGCGCAGCCGGCGCACGCAGGCGCCGCCAGCCCACAGGTCGACCTCGCGCGGCAGGTGCGCACGCAGATGGCGCAGGCCGGTGCCGGCCTGGCGTTCAGGGTAGGCGGCGCTGAACGACAGCGCCACCACGTCGGCCCGATGGGCGGCGCTCGCGCGCACGATCTCCGGGGCCGGGATCTCGGTGCCGAGCGGGATGCAGGTGGCGCCGTCCACCACCAGCATCGCTTCCACCATGAGCAGGCCGAGCTTGTGCTGCTCGGTGGGAAATGACGTGAGCAGCACGCGCGGCGGCTTGTTGTGGGTCTGCGCCGAGGCGATGGCGTTGCGCAGCAGGCTTTGTATCTGTTCGGTGTAGAGGTGCTCCTCGAAGACGGCGAACTCGCCGCGCACCCAGGCGTCGCCGACGGCGGTCGTGAGCGGTGCCACGGTTTCGAAGATGAACCGCTGCAACCCCTGCCGCATCAATAACTGGTTGAGGCGTTGCCGCAGTTCCGGCAACTGGTGGTTGCGGATCAGCAGCAGGATGGCCTCGACCTTGGAATCGTGGGTGGGGCCGCCGGTCGGAGCCGATCCCAGCGCGTTCAGGTCGTCCAGTGACAGGCCGATGATCTTGCCCGGCCGGAAACCACGATCCATGAGGCGCTTGATGGCCCGCAGCTTCGCCACCTGGTCGGGCGGATAGATGCGCTCGTCGTGCTTGTCGCGCAGCGGCTTGGGAAACCGGTACCGGCGCTCCCACATCCGCAATACGTCCTTCGACAATCCGGTATCGCGCTCGGCCGCACTGATGCTGAGCAGCGTGGCATCGTTGGCGTTGGGGGCGGGAGCGACGAACCCCTTGGGGTTGGCCCGATCGGGGACAGCCACTTCGGTTTTATCCATCTAGGTTCGACCTGACGACCACATTTTTGTAAATGTCCAAGACAAACGTTTGACAAGTCTCGAATCGCTGCGTAGTGTACGAATCAGATCAGCGTTTGCCTAGGACAATTTTGCGGAGAGCACACATGAAATCCACCAGCTACAGTTTGTTGTTTGCATTACTTGTCTGCTGTGGGGTCAATGGTATTGTTTCGGCCGCGACGCCTGCACCTTGCCGGACGGGGGTGAAGGCGCCTGCCGAGTGCGCGGTGAACGGGATGAACCCGGATGCTCCGCATGTGGTCCTGGACGGTCAGGCGGCACCCGCCGTTCCGGCCGCGGCGCCCGCCGATCCTGCGCTCGATGTCTACCTCGAATGGCACGGCCGGGTTGCGGCCGGATCGGCCTTCTCCATATTGATGCCCTGGGCGGCGTTGCACCACAACGCCAACTGACGGGCCTACCGTCTTCAGGTCGCAGGCACGTCTCCCCTCACCCGCGTGCCACCCCCGCGCGGTTCGCCTGCGACCTGAACCCTTTTCAACCGCAATCTTCCGCGACGTTTCCGCGGCACCCCCATGAACGCACCTGAAAAACTTCCTCTGGCCGACGTGCAGGCAGCAGTCGATCGACGCGAGCTCGCCATCGATCGCGTCGGCGTCCGCGGCCTGCTGCAACCGATGCCGGTGCTCACAGCCGGCGGCGAGATCCTCAACACGGTCGTGCGGGCCGACATGTACGTGGCGCTCTCGGCGGCGGTCAAGGGCACGCACATGTCGCGATTCGTCGAGATCCTGCGCGACCAGCCGGAGCCCATCGGTGCCGGTGCGGTGCACCGCCTCATGGAGCGCATGCTCGACCGCCTCGACGCCGACGCCGGCCATGTCGAGCTCCGATTTCCTTACTTCATCACCAAGCGGGCGCCGATGTCCGGCGCCGCCAGCGTGCTCGACCACGATGTCGTGATCCGCGCCACATGCTCGCCGGACAACGGTTGCCAACTCACTCTGACGGTGACCACGCCGGTCACCAGCCTGTGTCCCTGCTCCAAGGAAATCTCCGATTACGGCGCGCACAATCAGCGCTCCCACATCACCATCGCGGCCCGAGTCGATGGCGACCTCTGGATCGAAGATCTTGTCCGGATCGCCGAGGACGAGGCATCCTGCGAGGTTTTCGGGGTGCTGAAGCGGGCGGACGAGAAATGGGTCACCGAGCGGGCTTACGACAATCCCAAGTTCGTGGAAGATCTGGTGCGCGACATCGCCCTGCGCCTGGATCGGGACGACCGCGTGCTGTCGTACACCGTCGAATCGGAGAACTTCGAATCCATTCACAACCACTCCGCGTATGCCCTGATCGAGCGCGACAAGCAGGCAGCCTGAGCCGCCGCTATCGGCTTCGGGAGCAGCCGGCGCCCCGATCCGGCATCCTGCCGCGCCAGGGGCGGTCCGTACTCGATACGGATTTTCGCATCCGGGCAACAGGGCAGTTCGACAGGACATCGGTTCATTCATGCAACGCGTCGCAGTCATAGGGTCGGGCATCGCTGGCCTCTCGGCGGCCTGGTTGCTGTCGAATCGCTACGCGGTCACGCTTTTCGAAGCCGCGTCCACGCTCGGCGGTCACACCAACACCATCGATGTCGCGGTGGACGGGCAGACATTCCCGGTCGACACCGGATTCCTGGTGTTCAACGACCGCACCTACCCCGGCCTGTGCGCGCTCTTCGACCACCTCGACGTTGCCTCGGTCGACAGCGACATGTCGTTCAGCGTGCGCATCGACGATGCCGCGCTCGAGTGGGCCGGCAGCAGCCTCGCCACGGTGTTCGCGCAGAAGCGCAACCTAATCCGGCCCGGCTTCTGGCTCATGCTCAAGGACATCGTGCGGTTCAACCGGGAGGGTTCCGCCGTGGTCCGTCGCGGCGGCGCTGCCGGCACGCTGCGCGAGTTTCTCGACCGCGGCCGCTACGGCCGGCAGTTCCGCGAGTGGTACCTGCTGCCGATGAGCGCCGCGATCTGGTCGTGCCCGACCGCGCGCATGCTCGATTACCCGGCGCACGTGTTCCTGCGGTTCTGCCACAACCACGGCCTGCTGCAGGTGACCGGGCGCCCGCAATGGAAAACCGTCATCGGCGGCGGGCGCGAATACGTCCGCAAGCTCGCCGCGGCGCTGCCGGACGTACGGCTCGCCACCCCGGTGACGGCCGTGCGCCGCGGCGGCGGATCGGTCACCGTAGCGACCGCCACCGGCACCGAACGGTTCGATCACGTGGTGCTGGGCGCGCACAGCGACCAGTCGCTGGCGATGCTCGACGACGCCGATGCCGACGAACGAGCCGTGCTCGGCGCGGTGCGCTATCAGCCCAACGAGGCCTGGGTCCACTCGGACGCGAGCCTGCTGCCGCGCTCGCGCGAGGCCTGGTCCGCCTGGAACTATCTTGCCGGCGACTCGCGGCTTGACGTGCGTCCGGTGGCAGTGAGTTACTTGATCAACATGCTGCAACCGCTGCCGGTGACGACTCCCGTGATCGTGACCCTGAATCCGACGCAGCCTCCCAGGCCCGACAGCGTGATGCGACGACTCTCCTACGCCCATCCCGTATTCGACACCGACGCCATCTCGGCTCAGCAGCGACTCGCGGGCATCCAGGGCCGGCGCAACACGTGGTTCTGCGGTGCCTGGACCGGGCACGGTTTTCACGAAGACGGTCTGCGATCGGGCATGGCGATCGCCAACGCACTGGGGGTGACAGCGCCATGGCAGGCGCAGCCGCTGGCGGCGTAGGGCCGTTGCTGTTCTTCGGCCGGGTGATGCATGCGCGCCTGCGCCCGGCGCGCAACATCTTTGCCTATCGCGTGTTCTTCGTGCGGTTTCCGTTGTCGTCCATGGGCCGCCTGGGCAATGCGTTGCTGTCGGTAGACCGCTTCAACCTGTTCTCGATCCACAGCCGCGATCACGGCCCGCGCGACGGCGGCGCCCTCGAGCCCTGGATTCGGCAATTGCTGGCGCGAGAAGGCATCCGGTCGGCGGACGGCGAGATCTGGCTGCAGTGTTTCCCGCGCGTGCTCGGCTACGTCTTCAATCCGGTGAGTTTCTGGCTGTGCCTCGATCGCGAGGAGCGCCTGCGCGCGGTTCTGTGCGAGGTCTGCAATACCTTCGGCGAGACCCACAACTATCTGCTGGCGCATGCCGACGAACGTCCGATCGAACCCGGCGACACGCTCGCGGCGCGCAAGGTGTTCCATGTATCGCCTTTCTGCGCGGTCGATGGCAGCTACCGCTTCCAGTTCGGGATCGACCCCGGCGCCACCCTGATGCGCATCGACCACGACGATCCCGACGGCAAGCTGCTGCTCACCTCCATGTCGGGTCTCGGCAAGCCGCTCACCGCGAGCATCCTTCTCCGCGCCTTCGTCACCTATCCCGCGCTGACCTTCATGGTCATCGGGCGTATCCACTGGCAGGCCTTGCGGTTGTGGTGGAAGGGCGTGCCGTTCTTCTCCAAACCCGTTCCGCCCACGCGGGAAACCACACGATGAACACCAAGCCCGCGCCGGCCGCCACCCAGTCGTTGCCCGATGACATTCCGCGCGCCGCCCGGGTGCTGCTGGCCATCCTCGGCCGCTTGCAGGTCGGTCGTGTGGACATCATCGCGCCCGATGGGCGGTTGTACGCCTTCACCGGGCGCGTCGTCCCCGAACCACAGGCAACGCTGCGATTGCGCGACTGGGGCGTGTGCGCCGACATCCTGCGTTCCGGCGACATCGGCTTTGCCGAGAGCTACATGGAAGCGCGATGGGACACCCCCGATCTGACCAAACTGCTCACGGTCGCCGCCCTCAACCACCAGGCGCTCGAATCCGCCATCTACGGCCGGTGGTGGGGCTGGATCCTGCATCGGCTGCGGCACGTGTTCCGCGCCAACAGCCGCACCCAGGCGAAGCGCAACATCCACGCGCACTACGATCTCGGCAACGCGTTCTACGCGCACTGGCTCGACGCCACCATGACGTACTCGTCCGCCTTGTTCGAGGGTCGTCCCGACGTGACGCTCGAACAGGCCCAGACCCGCAAGTACGAGCGCATCCTCGACGTGCTCGACGTCGGGCCCGACGATCGGATCTTCGAGATCGGTTGTGGCTGGGGCGGTCTCGCCGAGCACGCCGTCCGGACCCGCGGCTGCAAGGTGCATGGCATCACGCTCTCGACCGAACAGCTCGAGTTCGCGCGCGAGCGGCTGCAGAAGGCCGGTCTCGACGACCGGGCCACGTTCGATCTCTGCGACTACCGCGACGTGAAAGGCGAGTACGACTTCGTCGTGTCGATCGAGATGTTCGAGGCCGTCGGCGAGCGCTACTGGCCGCAGTTCTTCCGCACCGTGCGCGATCGCCTGCGCCGCGGCGGTCGCGCGCTGATCCAGACCATCGTGATCGCCGACGAGCTGTTCGAGCGCTATCGCACCGGCACCGATTTCATCCAGCAATACGTGTTCCCCGGCGGGATGCTGCCGTCGCCGCGGGTGTTCCGCGAACGTGCCTTCCAGCAGGGCCTGACCCCGGGTGACGGTTTCGCTTTCCGGTACGACTACGCCGAAACCCTCGAGCGCTGGCGCCACACCTTCAACAACCGGGGCACGGAACTCGCCGGCCTCGGCTTTGACGAACGCTTCGTGCGTCTCTGGAATTTCTACCTGGCGTACTGCGAAGCCGGCTTCCGCGCCGGCACCATCGATGTCATGCAAGTGGAGTTCAAGCGTGTCTAGAGTCGTTTTCGCTATGGTGCTCGCCCTGCTGTCGGTGCCGATGGCATCGGCCAATGTGCCGCCGCTGCCTGCCGCGATCACCGTCGACAGCCCCGACCTACGCTTGTTGGGCGAAGGCCGCATGCGCTGGTTCGGGTTGCATCTCTACGATGCGGCGCTGTGGGTCAGCGGCACCGACTGGCAGTGGGACCGGCCGTTCGTGCTCGATCTGCGCTACGCCCGCGATTTCGCCGGCCGCCGGATCGCCGACACCAGCGCCGACGAGATGAAGCGGATGGGCCTGGTCGACGCCGGTCGGATCGAGGGTTGGCGCACCGAGATGCTGCGTGTGTTTCCCCACGTCAGGAGCGGCGACCGGCTGTCCGGCGTCTTTCGCCCGGGTGTCGGCGCCGAGTTCTTCCATCTCGGCCGCTCCACCGGCGTGATTCGCGATCCCGAATTCGCGCGCGTGTTCTTCTCCATCTGGCTCGACCCCCGGACGCGGGAACCGAAACTGCGCGCCGCCTTGCTGGGTCGCCAATGAGCGGTGGCGCGCTGACCCGGGCGCGCCTCGCGGCCTATTCCGCGCTCGCCCTGCCGCTCGCGATGGCGGCGCTGCCGATCTACGTTCATGTGCCCAAGTACTACGCCGACGACCTCGGCCTGTCGCTGGCGGCGGTCGGCGCGATCCTGCTCGGGGCGCGCCTGCTCGATGCCATCCAGGATCCGCTGCTGGGCTGGCTGAGCGACCGGTCGGCATCCGCCACCGGCGGTCGCAATCGATACGTGCTCGCGGCGGTGCCGTTGCTGGCGCTGGGTGTGCTGGCGGTGTTCAACCCGCCCGCCGCCAGCGGCAACACCCTCGGTTTGTGGCTCGCGGCAAGCCTGGTGGTCGTCTACCTCGGTTTCAGCATGGCGACCATCAGCTATTTCGCCATTGGCGCTGCGCTGTCCACCGACTACCACCAGCGCACGCGGGTGACCGCAACCCGTGGCGCCCTCGGTGTCATCGGCGTCCTGATCGCCGCGGCGTTGCCAGATCTGCTGGCCGGAAAGCACGGCGCCGGGGAGGGGCTGCGATTGTTCAGCCTGCTCTACGTGCCGATCCTGCTGGTGGGCGCGGGCCTGATGCTGTTCGGATCGCCGCTGCCACCGGTGGCGGTGACCGAGCCGACCGACCGGCCCGACCTGCGCACGTCGCTGCTGCGCCCGCTGCGCAACCCCGGTTTCCGCTGGCTGCTCGGCGTGTTCGCGATCAGCGGTGTCGCCTCGGCCATTCCCGCGACCCTGATCCTGTTCTACGTGCAGGACGTGCTGCAGCAGCCGCAGCTCAACGCGATCTTTCTCGGGCTCTACTTCGTGTTCGGCGCGCTCGGCATGCCGCTGTGGGTCGCCGCCTCGCGTCGCGTCGGCAAGAAGATCGCGTGGCTGTTCGGCATGGGCATGAGCGTGGTTGCGTTCATCGGCGCCTATCTGCTCGGTGCCGGCGATACGCTGGAGTTCGGCATCGTCTGCGCGGTGTCGGGTATCGCCTATGGTGCCGAGCTGGCGCTGCCGCCATCGATCCTGGCCGACATCATCGACCGCGACGATGCCGCGCCGGCACCGCGTCCGGAGGGCGCCTACTTCGGGCTCTGGCAACTCACCGAGAAGCTCAATCTCGCGCTCGCCGCCGGTATCGCATTGCCCCTGCTCGGCGCGCTCGGGTATCGTCCCGGCACCGAGCAATCGCCGATGGGCCGCCTGTCGCTCATCTACGCCGCCGTGCCCTGCCTGCTCAAGATCGTCGCCGTCGTCGTGCTGTGGCTCGCGCCGGTCGAGCGCCGCGACTGGACCCCATCCGCCGTTCCCGGAGCATCCCAACCATGATTCGACGTTTCCTGTTGCTGTTCGCCATCGTGCTGCTCGCCGGCTGCTCGTCCGTGAAGATCGA